>DISF01000020.1 GCA_002421985.1 Roseovarius sp. UBA6217
TGGCCTTGAGCGGTCATTGGGGTCTCGGTGCCAATGCGCGGAATCAAGGCGCGTTTACGCGCCGCCGCCACACATCCTCTTGCGCAAAAGGGGCGCGCGCTCTACTAGGCACGGCCATGACAAAGCCCATGCACGACTGCCTTCTCATCATCGACTTCGGCAGCCAGGTGACGCAGCTTATCGCGCGGCGCCTGCGCGAATTGAACGTCTATAGCGAAATTCACCCCTATCAGGCGGTGACAGAGGCGCTCTTGCACGAGATGCGCCCGCGCGCGGTGATCTTTTCGGGCGGCCCCGACAGCGTGATGCGCGAGGGCTCGCCCCGCCCCCCCCGCGCGGTCTATGATCTCGGCGTGCCGATCCTTGGCATCTGCTATGGCCAACAGGTGATGATGCACGACCTTGGCGGCAAGGTGGAGGCGGGCGAGACCGCCACCGCCGAATTCGGCCGCGCCTATGTCACCCCCACGGGGGTTCAAAGCGAGTTGCTTGACGGCTGGTTTGCGGATGGCGCGCGCGAGCAGGTCTGGATGAGCCACGGCGATCACGTGTCCGAGATCGCCCCCGGTTTCGAGACGCTCGCCACTTCGCCCGGCGCGCCCTTTGCCATCACCGCCGACCGCGACCGCCGGTTCTATGCCGTGCAGTTCCACCCCGAGGTGCACCACACCCCGAACGGCGCGCGGCTCTATAAGAATTTCGTGCGCCTCGCGGGCTTTACCGGCGACTGGACGATGGGGGCCTATCGCGAGGAGGC
Organism: Roseovarius sp. UBA6217; assembly: GCA_002421985.1. Classification (GTDB taxonomy): domain Bacteria; phylum Pseudomonadota; class Alphaproteobacteria; order Rhodobacterales; family Rhodobacteraceae; genus Roseovarius. The sequence goes on from DISF01000020.1 coordinate 758, forward strand.
AATCGCGAAGATCCGCGAACAGGTGGGCGACCGCCGCGTGATCTGCGGGCTGTCGGGCGGCGTCGACAGTTCGGTCGCCGCCGTTCTGATCCACGAGGCGATCGGCGATCAACTGACCTGCGTGTTCGTCGATCACGGCCTCTTGCGGCAAGGCGAGGCCGAAGAGGTCGTCGCCATGTTCCGCGACCACTACAACATTCCGCTGATCCATGCCGATGAGGCAGAGCTTTTCCTCGGCGAGCTTGACGGCGTCAGCGACCCGGAGACCAAGCGAAAAATCATCGGGCGGCTTTTCATCGACGTGTTCCAGAAGCACGCGAACGCCATCGAGGGGGCGGAATTCCTCGCCCAGGGCACGCTTTATCCCGACGTGATCGAGAGTGTCAGCTTCTCGGGCGGGCCGTCGGTGACGATCAAATCGCACCATAACGTGGGCGGCTTGCCCGAAAAGATGGGCCTGAAACTCGTCGAGCCGCTGCGCGCGCTCTTCAAGGACGAGGTGCGCGCCCTGGGCCGCGAGCTTGGCCTGCCCGATCATTTCATCGGCCGCCACCCCTTCCCCGGCCCCGGCCTCGCGATCCGCTGCCCCGGCGAGATCACCCGCGAGAAACTCGACATCCTGCGCCGCGCCGATGCGGTGTTTATCGACCAGATCCGCCGCCACGGCCTTTATGACGAGATCTGGCAGGCCTTCGCCGCCATCCTGCCGGTGCGCACGGTGGGCGTGATGGGCGACGGGCGCACCTATGATTTTGCCTGCGCGCTGCGCGCGGTCACAAGCGTTGACGGGATGACGGCGGATTACTACCCCTTTACCCACGAGTTTCTCGGCGAGACCGCGACGCGTATCATCAACGAGGTCAAGGGCATCAACCGCGTCACCTATGACGTGACCAGCAAACCACCGGGGACCATCGAGTGGGAATGACCTTCTTCAGCGCACCGGCCGGTTATGCCCGCAACCTGCACGCGCAATTCAGCGGGTATGGCACTCCCGCCGACATCCTCTCGCGCCCGTGACGGCACGATCCTGCCCAATCGTGACCGGCTTTGCGTCACATGACACGCGGAAACCATGGCGTCAGGGCCATCAATACAAGCGTCGTGAATGATCCGGGGCGAGACAGTCACCATGCCCTTCAGGCCCCGCCCCGCTCTTTGAGCACCCCGGCAAGGCGCGGGCCGCGCCAGCCCCGGCGCACCCGCCCGCGCACGCTCTCGTGGATGCGCTCGGACTTGTCGCGCCCCACGATGCGCGGGCCACGCAAGAGCAGCACCTTGCTCCACCCCGTCCAGGTGCCCACCGAGGGCGCATCCACATCCTGCGGAAACCGCGCGCGCCAGCCCTCGGGCAGGCGCATGTTGCAGCCCTCCATCCGCTCCAGCATCCACACCAGCGGAATATTGGCCAAGGGCCGCGCCGCGTGAAAGCCGCAAAGCTGCCCGCCCACATCCGAATGACAGCCGCGAAACCAGACCTGCTCGACATGGCCATCAAATTCCGGCGGACACTCCCACAGCACCGGCGTATAGGCGCGCCGCGTCTCATCCAGCGCCAGCGCGTGAAAGCCGTGCCGCGTGCTGCGGCCAAGGTGATGGCTGTGAAAGCCGTGCTTGTCGGCGCGCAGCCATTTCAGCAGCGGGATACGCAGGCCAAGCGCCTTGACGGTGTCCCATACGCCGATCATCTCGATATGGGTCTCGGCGTGGCAATGGGCCTGTGCGAACACCTTTGCGGCGGGGCCGTGGGGGTCGCATTCGTAATACCGCCACGCCGCGCGCACATTGCGTTCGATCGCCATTTCCGAGCGCAACAGGCCGATCCGGTCGATCACGCCCGCAAGCGAGCGCACCGCATAGGCCCCGCGCGAATAGCCCAAAAGGAAAATCCGGTCGCCGGGGCGGTAGCGGCTGGCAAGATAGCCATAGGCGCGCCGGATCTGCCGGTTGATCCCGCGCCCGAGGATGATATCGCTGGTGGCGCGCCAGTCGCGCCACTGTATCCCCGCCTCGTAGAAAAGCGTCAGATCCGGGCCCGCCACCTCCTGCAACAGCTTGTAGGTGAGGCCCGCATTGGTCTCGTAGCCCTGCGCGAGGGTGGACATGGTGCCGTCGAGGATCAGCACGTGATCGACCGGCCCACGCCGCGGCGCGCTGGCGGTATGCGCCTCGGTCGGGCCGGGGCGCAGCCAGTCATAGATCTTGCGTGTCCAGTTGCGCCAGCTCATCGGTTTCCTGCCACAGGTCGCGCGGATCGGCCCCGCACCACACTATATGATAATAAGACTCTGCGGCAAAAGTCCTGACATGGGGTAAAAATCACCGTGAACCCACCGTGATATTGCCCGAAATCCCCCCTCACACCCGCGCAATCCACCGACCAGACGCGCACGCCCTGCCGCGCCGCCTCTGCCACTTCGGCGCGAGAGCGCACCGGATTGTGGTAATGCAGCACCGCGCGGCTCGACCGGGGCGCCTGATCCGAGCGGTCGGATATTGGGCATTTTCCCCAAGAAGAAACCCGCGCCGCGCAGATAGGGCGGCGCTTTGGCTTTTCCTTCGGGCGCAGATTGGCTAAGGCAAGCCAAACCCATGACCTTGCAGGGATGAAACGTGATGGCGATGGACAAGACATTCGACGCGAAAACGGCCGAGATGCGCATTTACAAGGCGTGGGAAGAGACCGGGGCCTTCGCCGCCGGGGCCAATGCGAAGCCGGGTGCCGAGGCCTTCTCGGTCATGATCCCGCCGCCCAACGTCACCGGCTCGCTGCACATGGGTCACGCCTTCAACAACACGTTGCAGGATATCCTCGTGCGCTGGCACCGGATGCGCGGGCATGACACGCTGTGGCAGCCCGGCACCGATCACGCAGGGATCGCCACGCAGATGGTGACCGAGAAGGAAATGGCCGCGAATGGCGAGCCCTCCCGCGCCGAGATGGGCCGCGACGCCTTCGAGCGCCGGGTGTGGCAGCAAAAGATCAAGTCGCGCGGCACGATCATCGGACAGCTCAAGCGGCTGGGGGCGTCGTGCGACTGGTCGCGCGAGGCGTTCACCATGTCAGGCGCGCCCAATGCCCCCGAGGGCGAGGAGGGCAATTTCCACGATGCCGTCATCAAGGTCTTTGTCGATCTCTACAACAAGGGGCTGATCTATCGCGGCAAGCGGCTGG
>DISF01000024.1 GCA_002421985.1 Roseovarius sp. UBA6217
TGCTGCTCTTTCCGGTGACGGGGTCTTGCTCCATGGCGTCCTCCTGCTTCAGCCCGCGCCGGTTCGCCGGCCCGTTCGCACCCATGTCCCATTGCGTCGGCTGTGACGGCATGGACACCGGCTTGCGCTCGCGCGGGCGCCCCTTGCGGGCGGCGCTGTGCCACGCGGTCACGGCCTTGATGGTCTTGTCGATGCTGCTCACTTGCTCACCTCTCTGTCAGTCGGCGCCTGCTTTGCCCACTTCGGCAGCGCGGCCCGTGCGGCATAGATCGCGCGCAGGTTGGCGTGTGCCTCTGGCGGGGTCAGGGCGATCAGGTCATCCAGCATTTCGCGTCCGAACTCGCGGCCGCCTGCCCGGAAGGCGTTGCCGTGGCGGCGGTGATTGCGGGTGTCGGTCATGTGCGGCCCTCGCGCGCCGCCAGCGCGGCGAACTTGTTGCGTCGCAGCATCAGCTTCCAGTGCACCTGCCGCAGGTCACGCCACGCCTCGGTGGGCTCGCTGAATTGGCACGGCGGGCAGATCGTCGCCTCGGGGATCTGGTCCTCGGGGATGCCCCATTCGCGGGCGATGCGGGCGCGGTCGGCTGGTGTCATGCCTTGCCCTCGCGCTTGATGCCCAGCAAATCGTCAATGGCCTTGTCGCGCTCTTTGCACCAAAAATCGTCACCCTCAGGGTGCAAGCCACGGTCTCCGAACGGCCATTCCCCGTTCCAGCCCTCGCCGCTATCGTTGAACCCGGCAAGGTAGGCCGCCCGCATGACGGCGAGGATCACCGGCCCCGCGTCCCGCTCATGTTCCAGCGGGCTGCGGCGGGCGGCTGGCACAGGGTCTGATGCGATGTTCGCGAGATCGGCGCGCTTCTCCGATATTTCCTCCATCATCGCGCGAAAGTCTCTGGTGCCCTCGTAATCGCTCCGAATGACGTCCTCGTATTGATCGAGCGCCCAAGTCGCGATCGCCTGCGCTTCGCCACAGCAGGCCCTAGACGGCGAAGTTGCGTCTTGGCTGTCCGCGCCAGCAGAAACCGCGTCATGCGCCTCAGCGGCCCGCTCCTGCGGCTGAATGTGCGTTGCCGGATCGAACGGGCGCGGCATGTCGTGCGCCGGGCCTTGCACGGTCGTCGTGCCGATGTCGTAAGAGCGGATCATTCGGCGGCCCTCCAGAAGACGTTGCGGTGCTGGCGGCGCAGCACGACCAGCCCGTCCATCTCCATCGAGGCGAGGCGGCTCGCCATGCTGGAAGAGGCACAACCGAGGTGCGCGGCGAGGGCTGGCGCCTGGCTTTCACCGAGGCGGCGCAGCGCCGCGACGATCTGCGCGTCGGTGATCGGCAGGCGCCCGCTGCCGCCGTTGCGGTTGATGGGCCGGTAGCGCGTCGGCATGTGCCCATCTTTTGCCGCGCGCTTGGCCCAGATCTTTCCGATCATGGCCTCGATTTCGGGGGTTATGGCGGTCATGCGGTCCTCACGCTGCGAAGCTGTCGGGGTCGTAGGGAGCGGAAAGGTCAGGGATCGCGACGTTACGCGGCTCGGGCAGATCGCGGCGCCCGCGCCAGACGGCCTTGGCGTCCTCGTGGCGCGCCTTGGCCTCGGCTTCCCATGCCAGCGCGGCCGCCTCGCCATAGACGGACCTGCGGGCGAGGAACGCGCCGGAGCGATAGCGGGCCACCGTCTCGGCGTCGATCAGCCCGGAGGTTGCCAACTCCACCGCGTTGCGCCCCCACAGCCACGCCTCCCCGACGGGCTCACCGCGCTGCATCTTGCGGGCGATGATCGCCGCTGGCCGCATGTCCGGGCCGCCGGTTTCGTCGCGCAGCTTCGGGGCCGCCTTGCTGGCGGTCTCGGCCGCAGGCTTGATGTGCTTTTCGCTGGGCCAGTAGTCGCCGCAGGCTTCGCTCAGGGCGCTCTCGAACAGCGGCCACCATCCGGAAAGCCCCTCGGCGCTGCGCGGGGCGTAGCGGGTGATCGTGGCGACCAGAGCGCGCATTTCGTCGCTCTGGGCGTGCGGCTTGTCCTCGAGGCGGCGCGGCATGGCCTTGCGGTCGAGGAACGTGGAAAACCTGGCGGTGACGTCGCTGTCGTGGATGCTCATTGCAGGGCTGCCTTTCGTTTTTCGGCCTCGGCTGCCGCGTCCTCTGCGGCGATGCGGGCGAGGATTTCTGAGGCGGTCGGTTGGCGCTTGGCTGGCGAGGCGCGGGCTGGTGCCCCTGCGATTGGCGCCAGCGGCGGCGCGGTCTTGGCTGCGGCGTAATCCTGCATGTGGCTGGTGAGGATCTTCGGCCCGTTGGCCGGCGCGCCGTGCTGGATCGCGTTCTGCCGGGCAACGTGGCAAACCTCGTCCGGCGTCAGTCCGAGGTCATGCACCCAGCGACTGACGATCAGCGGCGCATCGGCGCCCATCCAGTATTTCGGGATTGTCTGGCCACGGTCGAAGCCGAGAGCGTGAAGGATTGCCCAGATCAGGTCGTCAGAAGTTTCGGCAGAATTTTCAGCCTCGCGCGCGCTTCCGCCGCCTCCGTTACTTACTTCTGGTTCTGGTTCTGGTTCTGGTTCTGGTTGCTTGGGTAATGCTGTAGCATTGCTAGGCGACGTTTCCTTTGTTTTCCGCGACTTAGCAGAACCGCCCTTCGAACCTGCTGCAACTCGCTTCGAATGTGCTACATCAGACTTGATGTATTCTTTCAGCAAACGCGCGCTGAAAATCTTCCCGCCCTTGCGGGTGAAAAACTCCGCGATGATGGTTTCGATGATGCGCTGATCTTCCTCAGTGACGGCCTTCGCCTTGCGGAAAATCCACTCCATGTCGCTCGGCAGCTTGCAGCCTGGCGCCCGCCATTGGAGGCGCAGAAGACGGTTGTATGCCCCATCTTCGGCAAGGCTCAGGTGGCCGGTGTCGGCGTCGAAGTCGGCCGGGAACATGGGGAAATAGGGTAGGCTCACGCCACCGCCCTCCAATGCTCGGCCACGGCGGCCCGCTCGGCGCGCGCGACCTCTGCCATGCGCTCGGCCAACCGCTGGGCCGCCCGCGCCTCGATGAACTCGCGCACGGTCCTGCTGGTCTCCTTGCACTTGCCGCGCTTGCGGCCCGGCTCTCCGTGGCGGTTGCGGAACGATTTGAGGCTGTTGGCACTGATGCCGAAGTGTCCGCAGATTTCCGCGATGCTGACCCCGAAGCGCAGCATGGCGATGCACAGGGCGGGATCGTGGATCTTGCGATCCGGGCGGTGGACCGTGATCGCCTCATAGCGCGACGGCAGGCCCAGCGTGCGGGCGCGCTGCGAGACCGTCGCCTTGTGGATCCCGAGGCGCGTGCCGATCTGTTCCAGCGTCAGGGACTGGTCGTGCCACATGCGCCGGAATTCGGCCTGGCTGACGCGCTTTCCGCGATTGGCGGGCTTGCCCTTGCGGGCGCGGCGATAGTCGGTCGGCTCCGTCACGACACCACCCCGCGCAGCTCGACGCTGTGGAAAATCTCCACGATCACGCCGCCGCCCTTGCACCGCTCGCCCATGTCGTGCCGGACGGTCAGGGTCGCGTCATCGACGCCCCAGACGGCCGCCAGCGCGTCTTGCAGGGCCTTGGCGGCCCCGATGCAGTTGTCGCGGTCCGGCCGCTTGCCCAGCGGCTTGGGACAGAACGTCATGCGGATCAGCGACGGCACACCCTGCCGGTGCCAGCCGGCCGCCTGGGCGAGGATCGTGGCGTCCCGGCGGTAGTCCTTGACAGCCCGAGCCCTCTCGGCCCAGTGCGGCCGGTCGTTTGGCCACAGGCCCTTGCTTGGCCAGGGGAACACCACGCGGTTGGTCATGTCCGCTCCTTCAGGATTTCATGGCGCGCCGAATAGATCGCCTTGCGCAGCGGACCCCGGCGCGGGTCGCTCGGCTTCATCCACGACATGCGGGCGATCTGATCCTCGATGCGGCTCAATCGCAGCGCGTCGTCGCGCCTCGCCTGCGTCGATGTGAGCGAGGCAGGTCCAGAGGTAGCCGCGCCGCTTTTGCGCGCTGAGAAGGCCCGGAAGGCGAAAGCCACGGCAGCCCGGCGCACCGCAGACGATGCACGGCCCCATGTCATTCCAGCCCCCGCGCTTCCTTGAACGCCTTGCGCAGCTCGCGCACGAACACCGGCTCGTGCGGCGTGGTCTGGCGCCACGGGCGGCGGATCGGCGTGGATCGCGGCGCGGTCTCGTCGCGGTGGCTGGTGTCCAGATCGAACGGCGCGGGCGGCACGGTCGGGCGGTCCGGCGTGTAATCCCCGAGGCGGCTCATGGCGCCACCCGCGATGCTGCGACGGTCAGCGTGACGCTGGCGCCGTCCTCGTCCAGATCGACGGCGAACGTCGGCGTGACGCCGCGCTTTTCGGCAGCCTCACCTGCCTTGACCGCCGCGCGCAGGGCCTCTGCCGCTGCGATGAGCGCAGGCTTCGGCAGGCGGGACAGGTTGAACGGATCGTCGGTCACGCTGCCCCCTCCCCTTGAACGGGGGCGGGGCGGGCGCCATGTGCTGCCATGAACGCCAGAACGCGCTCAATCGACTTTCTCCGCAGTTCGCGTCCACCTTCAAGGTCGAACACGAAGCGAGGGTCGTTCATGGCGCGATCACCAAACGCCGATCTGGACATGCCAGAGTCCGCGCAGAAGCGATCAATCTGGCGAAGAAGGTCAGGGTGTGCTGGTGCGATGTGTGACATGGGCGGATGGTAGGATATTTCCTACCGCCTCACAACTGGAAACTTCCTAATCGCACCCTATGTCACTGTAGGATATTCCCTATGGTATGGAGCGAGACCAGATCAGCATGATAGTTGCCCGCAACATAGAGGCAGCCATGGCCCGAAAGGGTATAGATCGCGCGGAGGTCAACCGGCGCGCGGGGCTCAATCAGACCGGCGTCAACGACATACTGACCGGCAAGAGTCGAGACCCACGGATCAGCACGCTTCGCCGCATCGCGGAGGACGCCCTTGGTATCCCGGTTGTTTCGCTATTCCAAGACCCAGCCGAAGATCCTGTTGATCAGGAGATATTCGAGATACTGGCACTGCTGCCGCCACCCGAGCGGCGCAGATTTCTCCGCATAGCGCGGGCAATGCAGAGTTCTGATGAAGGCAGCGCCGACAGCGACGAAGCGCATCCCGCAACTGGCTGAGAAGCGCCGCCTTGTCACATGGCGCCATACCTGAAACCGCCACCCTGAATTCCTCGTCCGTCATGTCGCCCCCGCTCAATGGGAACATAATGGGAACAGTTTTACCGATCGGTCAACGCCGCTGAGGCGTGGTCGGCCAGATTCTTGTGGATGGTTCTGGGGATGTTCCGGGTGGCGAATCGTGGTGCTGGTGGGTGAAAATCCACCTGCCGAGCGAGATGGCCGATGGGGTGGAGTGATGGCAATGCGAACATTGGAGATAGATGGCAGGAACATTGACCACATCCACGGCCCATACTTGGTTTTTGCGAGATCGCACCCCGCGTTTTCAGACCATCACGGCTTTGAGGACTGGTCATTCTTCGGTGGCGACTATGCCGGCAAGATGTGGGGCAAGAATGCAGTTGTCGCCTACATAAACCGGCCATCCGAGTTCAATGGCGCTGGGGCCATTCCTGACTGGATAGAGTTTCTTGAGGTGGCAAGCATTTCCACCGACCACGGGTATCCACCACACTCCAGCCCAGCGGTTCGCGTGGAAGTCGGTGATGTGGAGGGCCACATGGACGATGGAACAGACCTTGTTGAGTGGTGCATTCCGTCTGCAAGGAACCTTCTCGGACGAATTGACCCTGGGCCAACGCCGGACAAGCGCTTCTTTGATCGAAGGCTTTTGGTCGTGTCCTACGGAAGTGACGACACCGATAGACACATCGCAAGGCACAACTCTTTGATACGCCGAGCGCTAGGCGTTTCATCTGCCACCGTCTGGCACAGTGAAGACATTTTTGCCTTCGCGTTCCGTGACAGCGGACACCCGCAAGGCATTGTTGACCGGCTGGCTGGTGTATTGGGGGAGAACCAGATTTTCGATTGCGCGGCCTTCAAGCTTGCAGCGGTCATGCCCGAGAAGGGGGTTCCTTCGCCGCTAGCTCATTTTCTAGAACAGCGCGGGCGCTCGGCGGCACCCCATCGGCCGGTGCCATAACCCCGAGAGCGACACGGGCGATTTCGGCCATCTTGAAGAACTCATGCCTCTCTCTGGCGAGGGCATACAGGATGGATCCAGCGACGGCAGCATCGCCATTCGCCTCGGCAAGTGCGGCCCTTGCCACCCTCACAAATCCACCTGACAGTTTCGCCTGACGAAAGTTCTTCATCACCACCCCCAGCCCGCTTCGGCGGGCTTCTTGCTGTCACCCCGGCGTAGCACCATACCGGGCCGCTCTATCGTGGCGGCGCAGACAGGACCGACCGCATAGCCCTGCATCCGGGTAGCAGGCCCCCATATCCCAACGATCCGATGCGGCCCGGTCGCGGGCGGCGCGAGCTGGTCAAGGCGCGCGCTGACCCGGTGATTCTAGCACGGGCGCGGGGGTGGTGGAACGAATATCAGGATAAATCCTATTTTCCCCTTGCAAATAGGATTTATCCTAGTATCTTCCTCCCATAGGCAGCGACCACCGCCTGCCAGATGGAGGACACAATGCCCGACCTGATCCCCGCGACCCCCGAAGTGCTGATCGTCCACCCGCACGGGCTGGCGATCCTGAACGACCTGCTGGACCACGACCGCTACCGCTCGTTCCTGCCGGTCACGCTGCCGATGTGGGCCGAGCGCCCGCGCCTGCTGAACTGAGGGCGGGGCGATGGGACTGCACAACCTGCCCGCCAGCTATGACGCCTGGCGCACCACGCCGCCCGATGATTTCCCCCGCAACCTGCGAGGCCTGCCAGAAACGATCATGTCTGCGCTGCTGATTGAAGCCGGCGATGTCCAGATCGACGCCGAGGGCATTTACAGCACCGAGACCGGCGAGCTTGTCGCGGTCCAGATCAACGCCCGGCAGCGTTCTGTTGCCGAGATCGCCCGCGCCTTGGCGTCGCTTGGCGTCTCCGATGATGCGGGCACCAAGTGGGATGCCGACCTGTGCCCGGTCAAGCTGGGCGAGCTGATCGCAGACCAATTGGGCAGCGACCGCGACGATTACGGCGACTGGCTGCGCGACCAACGCGGCGACCACTGACCCTTTCCCCGGCGCGCCCTTGTCCTGGCGAACTGCTCTGCCTCGCGCGCCGCACCTGCCCCCGCCAGCCATGCTCCCCCGCTGGCGGGGGCCTTTCCCCGGAGTTTTCACGATGACTGAGACGTTCAAGCACAAATTCTTCGGCTGGCTCGAAGCCGAAGCGCGCCGTCACATCAACCCGGACGGATCGCAAGGCGGCATTATCGCCGTGACGGCGCGGATCGCCGATGGCCTGACCATCAAGGCGTCGGCTGAAGTTGGGCCTAACGCCAGCATCGGCGCCGGGGCCAGCA
>DISF01000002.1:0-139 GCA_002421985.1 Roseovarius sp. UBA6217
CCCTCGATCATGCTGGCATGGTTCAATTCGTCTGAATAGATGATGAGGCCGGGGAAGAGCTTGGGCAATGTGCTGAGCGTCGCATCATTGGCGATATAGGCAGAAGTAAAGAGAAGCGCCGCCTCCTTGCCGTGCAGGT
>DISF01000002.1:234-3064 GCA_002421985.1 Roseovarius sp. UBA6217
GCTCGATGTCGATGAAGGTGCGGTAACGCCCTTCCTCGTGGAGACGCCCAAGTGCCCGATCAAGCCCGGCTGCGTAATCCATCGTCTTTCCTTCCCGCTTCGGCGCGGGTGCCTGCCACGGCCCCCGCGCCCCAATCCAGTCATTCTCCCCCGGATGTATACCGCACCGGGATCACAGGGACAGGCTACAAAATGCCGCCCCCCTCTTCCTTGACATGGGTCAAGCATCTGGACAGCAGCGACATGCCTGATACCCTCTGCCACAAACTTCGCAGTTCCGAAAGGCCCGCCATGACCCTCGCCGCCACCCTCGCCCATATCGACGACACGCTCGACACCGCCCTGGCCCGGCTCGATGGCCTGCTGCGCATCCCGTCGATCTCGACCGATCCGGCCCATGCCGGTGATTGCGAGGCCGCCGCCGACTGGCTGGTGGCAGATCTGCAAAGCCTTGGGGTAAAGGCAGAGAAGCGCCCCACGCCGGGCCGCCCGATGGTGGTGGGCCATGTCGCGGGAAATGGCCCGCACCTGCTTTTCTACGGCCATTACGATGTGCAACCCGTCGATCCGCTCGAGTTGTGGCACACCGATCCCTTTGCGCCCGAGGTGCAGGACACGCCCCAGGGCCGCGTGATCCGCGCGCGCGGCGCCTCTGATGACAAGGGCCAGCTCATGACCTTCANNAGGAGGAATCGGGCTCGCCCTCGCTCATCCCCTTCATGAAGGCCAATACCAAAGAGCTTTCCGCCGATCTCGCGCTCATCTGCGATACCTCGATGGTCGCCCCCGGCGTGCCCTCCATCGCCTCGCAACTGCGCGGGATGCTCAAGGACGAGTTCACCATAACCGGCCCCCGGATCGACCTTCATTCCGGCCATTACGGCGGCCCCGCGCTCAACCCGCTGCGCGAAATCGCGCGTATCATCGCGTCATTCCACGACGATCAGGGCCGCGTTACGGTCGAGGGCTTCTATGAGGGCGTGCACGAGGTGCCCGAAGACCTGCTTCGCCAATGGGAAAGCTGCGGCTTTGACGAGCACGAATACCTCAGCGCGGTCGGCATGACGCGCGCGCATGGCGAGGCGGGCTATTCCGCGCTGGTGCAGCAATGGGCGCGCCCGACGCTTGAAATCAACGGTCTCTGGGGCGGCTATCAGGGCGCGGGCACCAAGACGGTGATCCCGTCAGAGGCGCATTGCAAGCTCACCTGCCGCCTTGTCGGCGACATGGACCCCGACAGCCTGCGCGCCAAAATCCGCAAACATGTCGAGGATCGTCTGTCAGTGGACGCGAAAATCGCCTGGGATCAGAACCTCGACGGCTCGCCCGCTGCGGTGATGAACACCGACCGCCCCGAATTCGAAGCCGCGCGTCAGGCGCTTTCCGACGAATGGGGGCGCGAGGCGGTCTTCGCGGGCATGGGCGGCTCGATCCCCGTCGCGGGGTTTTTCAAGCAGATCCTCGGGCTTGACGCCATGCTCATCGGCTTTGCCCAGGAGGATGACGCGATCCATTCCCCCAACGAGAAATACAACGTCCAGAGCTTTCACAAGGGCATCCGAAGCTGGGCGCGCGTGCTCGACGCGCTGACGAAATGATCCCCGGCTTCACCGATCACCGCACACCGACGCTCGCCTGTAGCATCGGCGGCAACGGCCCGCCGCTCCTCTTGCTGCACGGCTTCCCGCAGACCCGCGCGATGTGGGCGCATATCGCCCCAGAATTGGCGCAGACCCATACCGTGATCTGCCCGGACCTGCCCGGCTATGGTGCCTCGGCCAAGCCGCGAGAGCTTGCCGCCTACAGCTTTCGCGCCATGGCGCGCGAGATGCTGGCGCTGATGGACACGCTCGGCCATCACCGATTTGATCTCGTCGGCCATGATCGCGGCGCGCGGGTGGCGCATCGCCTTGCGCTTGACGCCCCCGACCGCGTGAAAACCCTCACGCTGATGGACATCATTCCCACCCATACCCTGCTGACGGATCTGCGCTGGCAGGTGGCCCGCGCCTATTACCACTGGTTCTTTCTCGCCCAGCCCGAACCCTTCCCCGACCGCATGATCGCCGCCGACCCGGACGCCTATTTCCAATCCTGCCTTCTGGGCTGGGGCGGTGCGCAGCTTTCGGATTTCGACGCTACCCAACTCACCGCCTATCGCAGCGCCTGGCGCGACCCCGACACCATTCGCGGCATGTGCAACGATTACCGCGCCACACTGATCCACGACATCGAGGATGACAGCGCCGACGCGGGCGCGCGCATCCGCTGCCCCGCGCTGATCCTCTATGGCGCATCGGGTGCGATGGCGCAGCACTACGACGTGCCCGCCACATGGGCCCCGCGCTGCACCGAGATGCGGGCGCAGGCGATCCCCGGCGGGCATTTCTTTCCCGATACCGCCCCCGTGGCCACGCTTGCAGCCCTACAGGCCATGCCGGGACAGACGGCGCGACCATGAGCGAATTGCTGATCATCTATCATTCGCGCACCGGCGGCAGCCGCCAGATGGCCGAGGCCGCCCACGGGGCGGCGCGCGGGGAATGCGCCTGCACGCTGCTCACCGCAGAGGCGGCCACACCCGACGATATCCTGCGCGCCGACGGCTATATCTTCTGCGCGCCCGAGAACCTCGCGGCGCTCTCGGGCGCGATGAAGGAGTTTTTCGACCGCTGCTATTACGAGGTGCTGGGCCGGATCGAGGGGAGACCCTACGCGCTGATGATCTGCGCGGGCTCGGATGGCGCGGGGGCGGTGCGGCAGGCGGCGCGCATCGCGCAGGGCTGGCGGCTGAGGCCCGTGCAGGAGCCGCTGATCGTGTGCACCCATG
>DISF01000060.1 GCA_002421985.1 Roseovarius sp. UBA6217
GCCAAGCGCCACCGCGCGCAGCCCCGAGCCGCAGACCTGATTGATGGTCCAGGCCGCCGATTCGATCGGCAGACCGGCGTTGACATGGGCCTGGCGCGCCGGGTTCTGGCCCTGCGCGGCGGTGAGCACCTGGCCGAGAATGGTCTCGGAGACCTCGGCCTTGTCGATGCCCGCGCGGGCGACCACGGCCTCGAGCACGGCGGCACCGAGATCATGCGCGGGGGTGGTGGCGAACGCCCCCCCGAAAGAGCCGACAGCGGTGCGGGCCGCAGACGCGATTACGACATTGGTCATGGATATCCTCCTCGGGGATTGGGCAGGCGCGACGCGCCCTCGCTCCCTCGCGTCATACCGCAAGCCCGGCGGCGCGGCAACGGCGGTGGCCCTATGCCGCAGGCGGTTCCCGGCCGCGCCTCAGCCGGTGGCCTGCGCAAAGCCGGTATCGAGCCAGGGCGGGCGCACGGTGGGCGCGCCGAAATAATACCCCTGAAGACAATCGAGCCCGAGCGCGGTGAGATAGGCCGCGTCCTCGGCACGCTCGACGCTTTCGGCGACGGTGACCATATCGAATTGCTGGCCGATGCTGAGCAACGCGGCGGCGAGCACCTGATTGTCGGCATTGGTTGCGATGCCCCGGATGAACTGGCCATCGATCTTGAGGATATCGAAAAAGAAATCCTTGAGGAACCTGAAGGATGTATAGCCTGCTCCGAAATCATCCAGGGCAAAGCCGACGCCCTTGGCCTGAAGCTCGGTCATGAAACCGACCACCAGCTCTGGCACCAGCATGGCCGAGCTTTCGGTGATCTCCAGGATGAGCCGCTCGGCGATGGTGGGATCATTGGCGAGGCCCTTGTTGAGCGTGCGCAACCAGCGGTGATAGCCGATGGAGCGCGCCGACATGTTGATCGAGAGGCGCAGATCGGGATATTCCGACAGGGTGGCGAGCCCTTTTTCCAGTGCGAGACAATCGATGATGCGCCCGGCCTCGCGGGTTTCCACCTGGTCGATGAAGTCGCGGGCGGGGATCACGCGGCCGGTCGGATCGGTGAGGCGAATCAACCCCTCGTAGAACGCCGCACGGTCCGGTTGCCCGGCGGTCACCACCGGTTGATAGGCGAGCAAAACCTGTTTGTGGCGAATCGCTGCCTCGACCATCTCGATGGTGGAGCGGTCGCGCGCGGTGACCGCGTAATTGAGCGGGCTGTCATGCCCGGCGGGAATATCCACCCATTTGTTTCTGCGCGCCATGCCGCCCTCCGATTCCATCCGTGGTTGCAGACTGCGCGCAGCACATTAAGGATCGTTTAAAGCGCGCATTTGAATGAAATTGGGGGGATCGCGGCATGGAGCAGGACGGCGGGCAAGACGGCGGGCGGTGCGGCTGGGCGGGCGAAGACCCGCTATACATCGCCTATCACGATCACGAATGGGGCGTGCCCGAGCGTGACGGGCGCGCGCTGTGGGAGGCGCTGATGCTGGAGGGGTTTCAGGCGGGGCTGTCCTGGATCACGATCCTGCGCAAGCGCGAGAATTTTCGCGCGGCATTCGAGGGGTTTGACCCGGAGGTGATCGCAGGCTGGGGCGCGGCGGAGGTGGCGCGGCTGGTGAATGATCCGGGCATCATCCGCCATCGCGGCAAGATCGAGGCGGTGATCGGCAACGCGCGGGCATGGCGCGTGGTGGAGGCCGAGCAGGGCTTTGCGCGCTATGTCTGGGGGTTCGTGAGGGGAAGCCCTGTTCGCAACCGCTGGAAGAGCCTCGCGCAGGTGCCCGCGCAAACCGATCTGTCGGTCGCGATGTCGAAAGACCTCAAGCGCCGGGGGTTTCGCTTCTGCGGCCCGACGACGACCTATGCCTTCATGCAGGCGGCGGGGCTGGTCAACGATCACCTGGTGGGGTGCCCGTGCCATGATCGGGTGGCACGGTCGGGGTGAGGGGGGCGGTGCCCGTTCAATGGCAGTGCACGCGCCCGCTATTGCTGTTATCCGCATGGCAGCATTGCCCGGGGGGAGAGGATTTTCTACAGCCCCCGCCATGCGCATCGGCGGTTATCGCGGAAAAGGACAGGGCCGCCGCAAGAGCGCAGGTCAGAAAAACAAATCTCATTTGTGAACTCCATTCAGGAACAACCGTTAGCGAATAGTTAACGATGTGTCGAGGTGAGTTGCGCCGGGAGATCATGTTTTGGGCGCGCGTCCCATGACGAGGGCGAGCGTGATCTGCGTCCGGGTTGATGGCGGACGGCGGTGTCATCTGGGGCTTTTCAAGTGTCACATCCCGGAAGGTAGTATGGTTTCTTCTTGAACAGAGAGGTGGTCTTGGATTCTCGAGCAGTTTTATGCCGCGCATCGCTCTGACTTTGGTTTCATGCCGGTGTTTGTCAAACAAGTTGTCCGCCGATTTCATGCAGCGTCTCCGATTTCAGGGGCGCTGATTTCGGTTTCTGGGTTGAGCCAGACGGGTCCGGCGGGTTGCCAGTTGCGGGTTTTGCCTGACCAGCGCCCCGGGTTTTGCGCGCGGGCATTTGCATGGAGACTGGTGCGGCTGGCGAGCGTTTGGTGGTCGCGCCCGGCGTGGCGTGCATCTGGCGTGACGAAGCGAATTGCGCTGTGCAGGTGCTCGGCATTATACCAAGTGGCAAAGGATTTCACCCAAGCTTGGGCGTCCTCTTTGGTGGTAAACCCCTTGCGCGGCCAGTCCGGGCGGTATTTGCAGGTTCGAAACAGAGCCTCCGAGAACGGGTTGTCATTGCTGACGCGCGGTCGGCTGTAGGACGCGATGATACCGAGTTTTTCCATGGTAGTTTTCATCGTCGCGCCCTTCATCGGGCTGCCGTTATCGGCATGCAGAACCAGTGGGCGCAGCATGCATCCCTCGGCAAGCACCGCGCGCCGGATCAGTGCTGCCGCCAACTCTGCGCTCTCGCGTTCATGAACTTCCCATCCAACGATCTTGCGGCAGAAGATATCGACGATCAGGTAGAGATAGAAGAACATGCCTGCGACGGGTCCAGGCATCCAGGTTATATCCCAAGCCCAGCCCACCCATCTTCGACATCACC
>DISF01000077.1 GCA_002421985.1 Roseovarius sp. UBA6217
AATGGGGCGTAGCCGTCGCATACACATCACGTTGCGAACGGAGGGATGATCTGCGCCTACGAGGCGCTCCCGGAGGACAGGTTCGTTGTGGTCATCCTCGGGACACCGAGCGGTCCGCGCGAACTGCACACCACGCCAATCCATCGGTACGACGAAGCGCTCGCATTCGCGCAGAAGTATGCGCAGTTCATGGAACACCCAATTACCCTCCTGCCTATCACCGCGCGGGAGTACATCGACAGGAACCGCGATGAACTGACGCGCTTGTGGGACCGGCTCAGCCCTGAGGCACGCGCCAATGCCGTCGCGGCGTACGAGGGGCGGCTGCAATGAGACGCGAGGAACCGGAACTGCCATACACCGGCAGGTCATGGGATGAACCACTGCGACGGCGACGTATCGCGCCGCCCGACCCGGCAGTCACCACCATCGACGGGCGCGGGTTCCGCCGCGAGTCGTCTATCGTCGTGCCGGACACCCGCATCACGACCGACGACAGGGCGAGCGTGGCGCAGCGCAGCGCGGAGGCGGCAGAGGCTCGGCTTGCCGGCATGGACCTTCGCCTGCTCGGTGCCGTGCGCTTGGGGGCGGCGCTCAGGGCGTTGCGGGAGGGGTGACCACATGCCTGCACCTCGCTCACTTCTCGCCCGCGTCAAGCGACTGGAGCGCGGACGCGAATCCCCGGCGCTCGCGTACCTGGGGGGCGACGAGTTTGAGCAGCAAGTCCGCGCTGACGTGGAGTCCGGCAAGCTCGACCGCATCGACATGCTGGGCGAGAACGGTGACGGCGGCGTGCTCGCCTGCCTCAAGCGGTGGACCCGCGAAAAGGTGTGGCTGGGACGATGATGGAGGAACCGCCGTGGTTGGCGGCGTGGAAGCGTGGCGAGACAGCACCCCCAGCCCCGGCGCAGCGCCCCGTGCAGCCGCGAACCGGGGTGGCTCAGGGGTTAGGGGGCGGCAGTACCCACACTGGCCCTGTGCCGCCAGCTATGCCGCGCCGCAGGGGTGGCCGCTGGGACACCGGCTTTGAAGAACCGGAGCCGTGGGCATGGGATGGCGGCGCGCGAAGGGAGGCGGTGTTGGACACTGACCACATGCCGCCGCGCATCGTCCGTCGCGTCGGTTGGCGGGTTTGTATGAAGTGCGGCGCACCATACTGGTCGGACGATGTGGTCAAGATCAGGATGTGCAGCGACTGCAAAGCTCCGTCTGCGGGGCTGAGACGAACACCGTAGCTGTAGCGCCAAGGAATGGCAGAGCTACAGCACGCGGCCTTGCCAGCCGCGCGAGCTACAGGAAACCGACGCTCGTTAAACCATCGGTCCCAGCCGTCAGCGGTGCTCCTTCGCTGCTCGCAACGGTAGGCGCCTCGGGACATGGGTTCCGGGGCGCTTTCGTGAGCGTGCTACAAAGCTGCTACAAGTTGCGCGCTAGGACCGAATCGCGTCACCCCCGCACCGCCAGCTTGTAGCGCACTTGTAGCAGGGTTTTGCGGACGGAACTGAACGACACTAACATATTGTTTTTATTGGCGGAAGGGGTGGGATTCGAACCCACGGATGCTTGCACATCGGCGGTTTTCAAGACCGCTGCAATCGACCACTCTGCCACCCTTCCGTCGTTAGTTTTCAAGACCGGAGCAATCGACCACTCTGCCACCCTTCCGCATCGCCGCGACCGCACGGGTGCGCGCGCGTGGCTGTGCCTTAACGGCGTGCGCGCGATTCTGAAAGTGCTGTTGCATGATGGCGGGCCGCTTCGTGGAAATCCGCGCAGGGCCGGGCTGGGCGCTTTTCACGCCGCGCGGGACAGGCTAGAGTGCGCCGCAATGAGGCGGACGACGACAAGTTCGCGCGGTGCTCGGGGCGAGAGGCATGGCATGGGACGAGTGACACGAGGCGGCAACGCGGTGCGCGGCCTGGTGCTGGTGGCGGGGGGGCTGCTGGTATCGGGATGCGACGAGAGCGGCAATTTCACCCTGCTTCAGCCGCAGGCGGGCGGGGCAAGCGCGGCGGCGGCGGGGGATGGTCCGCGCGCGACGCGGCTGGTCGAGCGCGATGTCGAGGCCCCCGATGTGTTTCAGGCAACCGATATGGGGCTCTGGGACGGGCGGCCCTCGCTGGGGGGCGTCTGGGTGGCGCATCCGGACGTGGCCGAGCCCGAGCGCGTCATCATCCGCAACACCGCTGACGGCAAGTTCGTCATCGGCGCGCTCTTCCGGCGTCAGCGCGAGGTGCCGGGACCGGCGTTTCAGGTCTCGTCGGATGCGGCCTCGGCGCTGGGGCTGATCGCGGGATCGCCGCAACAGCTCAACGTGACCGCGCTGCGCCGCGAGCAGGCCCCGGCCGACGATGCCGCGACAGCCGGGGATGCGGCGGCGCAGGATATCGCGCCCGCGCCCGAAGTCGTGGCCAGCGATCTTGGCCCGGAGGCCGGGGCCGCAATCGAGGCGGCGGAAGCGGCAGAGACCGCAAAAGCCGCCGCGCCCGCCGCGCCCGCCCCAAGGCCGGAGCGCGCCGCCGCGTCGTTTGCCAAGCCCTACGTGCAGGTGGGCATCTTCAGCGTCGAGGAGAACGCCCGCAATACCGCCACCGCGCTGCGGCAGGCGGGCATGGTGCCCACGGTGCTCGATCAGAGTTCGCAGGGCAAACGCTTCTGGCGGGTGGTGGTGGGGCCTGCGGCCTCTGCCTCTGATCGCGCCGCCGTGCTGAAAAAGATCAAGGGGATCGGATTTGCCGATGCCTATCCGGTGACCAACTGAACGGGGGATGCGGTGATGATATTCATGCAGGGCTGTCTGGCGGCGCTCATCGCGCTGGGCCTCGCGGCCCCGGCTCTGGCCTTCGAGACGAGCGCGCGGGCGGCCTATGTGGTCGATGCGACAACCGGCACGGTGCTTTTGAGCAAGAATGCCGACACGCCCTTGCCGCCTGCGTCCATGTCCAAGCTGATGACGCTCTACGTTGCCTTCGAGGCGGTGCGCGATGGCCGCCTGTCGCTTGACGAGCGGCTGCCGGTGTCGAAGCACGCGATGAGCTATGGTGGCTCGACCATGTTTCTCGACACCAACGACCGGGTGCGCGTCGAGGATCTGTTGCGCGGGATCATCGTTCTGTCGGGCAATGATGCCTGCGCGGTGATCGCCGAGGCGCTCAGCCCAGACGGCACCGAGGCGGGCTTTGCCCGCTACATGACGCAGCGCGCGCAGGCCCTTGGCATGACCAGTTCGGTATTCAGGAATTCCAATGGCTGGCCCGCCGAGGGGCATGTGATGTCGATGCGCGATCTCGGCCTTCTGTCGCGGCGGATCATCGAGGATTTCCCCGAATTCTACCCGATGTTCGCAGAGACGGAATTCCGCTTTGACGGGCGCGCGCCTGCCAATATCTACAACCGCAATCCGCTTCTCGGCCTCGGGATCGGGGCCGACGGGCTCAAGACCGGGCATACGCAGGCGGCGGGCTTCGGGCTTGTCGGATCGGCTGTGCAGGGCGAGCGGCGGGTGATCTTTGCCATCACCGGGCTTGACAGCGCCGCCGCGCGCGCCCGCGAATCCGAGGCGATCATCAACTGGGCGTTCCGGCATTTCGCGCGCAAGACGGTGTTGCGCGCGGGCGAGGTGGTGGCGCGCGCGCCGGTCTGGATGGGCGAGGCGGGCGAGGTCGGGCTTGCGCCGGCCGCCGATGTCGAGACGCTCTTGCCGGTGCTCGACAGCGCGCGGCTGGCGGCGCAGGTGGTCTATATCGGCCCGGTCCGCGCGCCCGTGGCCAAGGGTGATCCGCTGGCCGAGCTGGTGCTTGCGCCCGAGGGGCTGCCCGAGACGCGGGTGCCGCTGGTGGCGACCGAGGCGGTGGCGCCGGGCGGGTTCATGACGCGGCTGCGCGTGGTGGCGGGGCAGGTGCTGGAGCGATTGCGCGAGGGCCCCGAGGGGGCCACTTGAGCGGGCGGGGCCTCTTCATCAGTTTCGAGGGAATCGACGGCTCGGGCAAGTCCACGCAGGCGCGGCTCCTGGCCGAGGCGTTGCGCGAGGCGGGCCGCGAGGTGGTGCTCACGCGTGAGCCGGGCGGCAGCGCGGGGGCCGAAGAGATTCGCAAGCTGCTGCTGACGGGCGCGGGGGATCGCTGGTCGCCCGAGACCGAAGTGCTGCTTTTTACCGCCGCGCGGCGCGATCATCTGGAACGGGTGATCGCGCCCGCGCTGGCGCGGGGCGCGGTGGTGATCTGCGACCGTTTTGCCGACAGCACGCGGGTTTATCAAGGCGTGGGGCGCGCCGATCTGCGCCCGCTGGTGGACGGTCTGCACGCGATGATGATCGGGCAGGAGCCTGATCTGACGGTGCTCATCGACATCGCGCCCGAGGCCGGGCTGGCGCGCGCCGCCGAGCGTGGCGGTGGCGAGGCGCGGTTCGAGTCGTTCGGGCCGGGCTTGCAGGAACGCCTTCGCGCCGGGTTCCTCGCGCTGGCCGCAGAGCATCCCGCGCGGTTCGTGGTGATCGACGGCGCGCGCGCGATCGAGGCGGTGGCCGCCGATGTCGCCCGCGCGGTCGAGGCCCGGCTGGCATGAGCGGCGACACCCTGCCAGAGCCGGACCGCGCCGAGGGTGCGCCGCACCCGCGCGAGACCGCGCGGCTGTTCGGGCAGGAGGCGGCAGAGGCCGCGTTTCTCGACGCCCATGCCTCGGGGCGGTTGCACCACGCCTGGATGCTGACCGGGCCGCGCGGGGTGGGCAAGGCCACGCTTGCCTGGCGCATCGCGCGGTTCCTGCTGGCGCAGGGCGGGGCGCAGGAGGATGGCCTTTTCGGTGCGCCGCCCCCGCCTGTGAGCCTTGAGGTGGACCCCGAGCACCCCGTGGCGCGGCGGATGCGGGCGCTGTCGGAGCCGGGGCTGTTCCTGCTTCGGCGGGGGGGACAGGGGACGACAGAGCGCGAGCGCGAAAAGGCTTCTGCTGAGGGACGGTTCTCGAATGACATCCGGGTGCATGATGTCCGTGACCTGGGACGGTTCATCCACTTGTCTGCCGCCGATGGCGGGCGGCGGGTGGTGATCGTGGATGCCGCCGACGAGCTGAACACGCAGGCCGCCAACGCGCTTCTCAAGATGCTCGAAGAGCCGCCCGCGCGCACGGTGATGCTCTTGGTCGCGCATCAGCCGTCAAGCCTGTTGCCGACGATCCGCTCGCGCTGCCGGATGCTGCGGCTGGCACCCTTGGGGCCGCAGGACATGGCCCGCGCGCTGGAGGCGGCGGGGATCGGCCCCGGCGATGACCCGGCCGCCGCCGCGGCGCTCTCTGAGCTGGCGGCGGGATCGGTGGGCGCGGCGGTGCGGCTCGTGACGCTGGATGGTGTGGCGCTTTATGCCGAGATCGTGGCGCTGATGGAGAGCCTGCCCCGGCTTGACCGCGCGCGCGCGCTGCGCCTTGCCGACAGCGCAGCGCAGCGCGGGGCCGAGGCGCGGCGCGACCTTTTGTTCTCGCTCTTTGATCTGTTTCTTGCCCGCCTCGCGCGGACCGGGGCCACCGGCACCCCCCCCGCGACCGAGGCCACCCCCGGCGAGGCCGCCCTTTTGTCGCGGCTAGCCCCCGATGCGGGGTGCGCGCGCGCCTGGGCGCAAACCGCCGAAGACGTGGGGGCGCGGGCGCGTCACGGGCTGGCGGTCAATCTTGACCCCGCCGCGCTTGTCCTAGATACCGTGCTCAGGATGACACAGACCGCCGGGGGCTGACCCGGCCCGCGCGGGGGACGCATGAGCACCGATATCCGCATAACCGACAGCCATTGCCACCTTGATTTTCCCGATTTCGACGGCGAGCGTGACGCGATCATCGACCGGGCGCGCGCGTCGGGGGTGCACCGGATGGTGACGATCTGCACGCGGCTGCGGCAGGAGCCTCAGGTGCGCGCGATCGCCGAGACCTATCAAGGCGTGTTCTACGCCGCAGGCACCCACCCGATGAGCGCCGCAGAGGAGCCGATGGCGACGGTTGACGAATTGGTGGCGCTTGCCGCGCATCCCAGGTTTGTCGGTATCGGCGAGACCGGCCTTGATTACCACTACACCGCCGAGAGCGCCGAGCTGCAGCAGAAAAGCCTGCGTATCCATATCGCGGCGGCTCAGGAAACCGGGCTGCCGCTGATCATCCATGCGCGCGACGCGGATGAGGACATGGCCCGGATCCTCACCGAAGAGTTCAGGAACGCCCCCTATACCTGCGTGATGCATTGCTTTTCCTCGGGGGCGGGGCTGGCGCGGGCGGCGCTCGATCTGGGGTTTTACCTGTCGATGTCGGGGATCGCGACATTCCCGCGCAGCCAAGACTTGCGTGATATTTTCGCGAGCGCCCCGGTGGAGCGCATTCTGGTGGAGACCGACGCCCCCTATCTCGCACCGCCCCCCCATCGCGGGCGGCGCAACGAGCCGGGCTATACGCGGCACACCGCGCAGAAGGGGGCGGAGGTCTTTGGCATGGAGTTTGCGGAGTTCGCCGCGCAGCTTGAGGCCAATTTCGAGCGGTTGTTTACCAAGGCGGTGCTGTGATGGGCGAATTGCGCTTTACCATTCTCGGCTGTGGATCGTCGGGCGGCGTGCCGCGCCTTGGCGGGCATTGGGGCGCGTGCGACCCTGAAAACCCGCGCAACACGCGGCGCCGCTGTTCCATGCTGATCGAGCGCGAGAGTGACGGCGGCACCACCCGCGTGCTCATCGACAGCACGCCCGACCTGCGCGCGCAGCTTCTTGACGCGGGCATCGGCACGCTGGATGCGGTGGCCTATACGCATGCCCATGCCGATCATGTTCACGGGATCGACGATCTGCGGATGATCGTCTTCAACATGCGCGCGCGCCTGCCCGTCTGGGCCGATGGCGATACGCAAAACTCGCTCTATTCCCGCTTTGGCTATGCCTTTACCCAGCCCGAGGACAGCCCCTATCCGCCGATCCTCGACATGCACACGATCGACGGGCCTTTCACCGTCGAGGGCGCGGGCGGCGCGATCACGCTGACGCCTTTCAAGGTGAGCCACGGCAGTATCGACGCGCTCGGCTTTCGGGTGGCGGGGCTGGCCTATCTGCCCGACGTGGTGGAGATCCCCGAGCCGGTCTGGCCCGTGCTTGAAGGGCTGGATTGCTGGGTGGTTGATGCGCTGCGGCGCACGCCGCACCCCACCCACGCGCATCTCGACCTGGCGCTGGAATGGATCGCGCGCGCGGCCCCGCGCCGTGCCGTGCTCACCAACATGCATATCGACATGGATTACGCAACCGTCGAGGCGGAGACGCCCGAGCATGTCACCCCCGCCTATGACGGGATGGTGATCCGCTACCCGGTCTGAGCGGGTGCAGGCGCTTCTCGAGGTTATCGTTCCCGTCTTTCTGGTGATCGGATTCGGCTATCTCGCCGTCTGGCGGGGGTGGTTCAGCGCGGCGGGCGTGGACGGGCTGATGACCTTTACCCAGAAATTCGCCATTCCCTGCCTGCTTTTCGCGGCCATCGCGCGGCTCGATCTGGCGCAGAATTTCGACTGGCGCCTGCTGCTGAGTTTCTATGGCGGCGCGCTTTCGGGGTTTCTGCTGGGGCTTGTCGGCGCGCGGTTCCTCTTTGGCCGGTCATGGGAGGATTCGGTGGCCATCGGCTTTGCCAGCCTCTTTTCGAACTCTGTTCTTCTGGGCCTGCCGATCATGGAACGCGCCTATGGAACTGGCGCGCTCTCGGCCAATTTCGCCATCATCGCGATCCATTCGCCGTTCTGCTACGGCATCGGCATCACCGCGATGGAGATGGCGCGGGCGCGCGGACAGAGCGCGGGGCGGGTCGTGGCCAAGGTCTTTCGGGCGATGTTCTCGAACACGCTCATTCTCGGGATCGCCGCGGGATTTGCCGTCAACCTGTCGGGGCTGCCGATTCCGGGGCCGGTTGGCGATGCGCTTGACCTGATGGTGCGCACGGCGCTGCCGGCGGCGCTGTTTGGCCTCGGCGGCGTGCTGGTGCAATACCGCCCCGAGGGCGATATGCGCGTGATCCTCTATGTTTGCGCGGTGTCGCTGGTGGCGCATCCCTTGATCACCTACGGGCTTGGGCGCGGGTTGGGGCTATCGGTGGAGGGCTTGCGTGCGGCGGTGGTGACGGCGGCGATGGCCCCCGGCGTCAATGCCTATATCTTTGCCAACATGTATGGCCAGGCACGGCGGGTGGCGGCGTCGAGCGTGCTGATTGCCACGGGGCTGACGGTGGGAACAGCGTGGATCTGGCTCGCGGTGCTGCCATAGGGCAAGGTGCCCGTGGTCGATGTCGGGCAGATTCTGGCGGGTGCGGTGCGGCCACTGTCGTGACTGGCCCGGATTTGACGTTTGCGACGCCGCGCGGCGGACAGGGCGGCGACTGATTGCGCCCGCCCCCCCCGCCACAGATGATGGACAAGGCCGGCTCTGCGCGCTAGAGGATCGCCACCGAGCTCAAGAGGGGTCATCCGCCATGCACGCCGCCGTCATCGTCTTTCCCGGCTCCAACTGCGACCGCGACCTTGCCGTGGCGTTCGCGCGCGCGGGGGCAAAGGTCTCGATGGTGTGGCACAAGGATACGGCGCTGCCCGAGGGCGTTGATATCGTCGCCGTGCCGGGGGGGTTTTCCTATGGCGATTACCTGCGCTGCGGGGCGATTGCCGCCAATTCGCCGATCTGCCGCGCGGTGGTGGCCCATGCCGGGCGCGGCGGCTATGTGCTTGGCATCTGCAACGGGTTCCAGATCCTGACCGAAACCGGCCTCCTGCCCGGCGCTCTGTTGCGCAATGCCGGTCTGAAATACATCTGCAAGCCGGTTGCCCTCACCGTTGCCACCGCCGACAGCGCATTTACCCGCGCCTACAGGCCGGGCAGCACGATCACCGTGCCGATCGCCCATCACGACGGCAATTACTTCGCCGATACAGATACGCTTGACCGGCTGGAAGGGGCGGATCGCGTGGCGTTCCGCTATGTCGACAATCCCAACGGATCGCTGCGCGACATCGCCGGTATCCTGTCGGAAAACCGCCGCGTGCTGGGCATGATGCCGCATCCCGAACGCATGGCGGAGCCTGCCCATGGCGGCAGCGACGGTGCGGCGATGTTCACCGGCCTTATGGATGTGCTCGCGCCTGCGTGACGCTTGAGCGGTGCGCGCGCAGGGCGTAGGCTGGCCCCCATGAAAACACCCGCCCGCCCCGATCCCGCCCCGCATCCGCGCGCCATCCCGTGGCGCGCGCGGCTGGTGCTTGCGGGGCTGTTTCTGGTGGCGGTGGTGGTGGTGCTGACCACCCACCGGCTGCTCACCGACCGCTTTACCGAGAACACCCGCAACCGCGCCGAATTGCGCCTGCTGCTCTATAGCGGCAACCTGCTGAGCGAATTGCGCCAGAATGCCATCGTGCCGCAGCTTCTGGCGCGCGATCCGACACTGATCGCGGCGCTGTCCAGCCAGGACTATGCGCAATCCACGCAGCGCCTGATTTCCTTTCTCGACGAGATCGGGGCCGCCTCGCTCATGCTTCTGGACAAGGACGGGCGCGTTGTGGCCGCGACCGAGCGGATGCGCCTTGGCGAGAACCTGCGGCAGGCCCCCTATTTCGTCGATGCGATCCGCGCGCGTGACACCGTGTTCAAGGTGCTGCGCCAGGAGGCGGGGCAGTTCAGCTTTTTCTATTCGCGGCGCATCGAGGGGCCATCGGGGGCGCTGGGCGTGATCCTTGTCGAGGTGGATCTGCGCAAGTTCGAGCAGGCCTGGGCGGGTATTTCCGACGCCGTGATGATCAGCGACAGCGAGGGCGTGATCGTGCTTGCGACAGAGCCGCGCTGGCGTGGCCTGACCGAGGCCGAGGCGCTCGCGCGCGAGCCTGCCGAAAGCGCCATAGAGCGCGCCATCAAGGCCACCGCCGACTGGACCGCGCTGCCCGCCGATGCCTATGTGGGAGGGCAGGCGGTGATGCGCGTCGAGGGGCGGGTGGCGTTTCGGGGCTGGCGCATCGCGAGTTTCACCACCTACGCCGCCGTGCGCGACAAGGTGAATGGCTATATCGCGCTCGAAATCATGGGTTTTGCGATTCTCATGGCGCTGGCCTTCTACTTTCTCAACCGCCGCGCGACCTCGCGGATGGTGCTGTTTCAGCGTGAATCGGCAGAGCTTCGCGCATTGAACGCGCGCCTTCAGCGGGAAATCGCCGAGCGCAGGCGCGTGCAGGAGACGCTGGCGCAGGCCGAACAGACGCTTCAGCAAAGCTCCAAGCTGGCGGTTCTGGGCGAGATGTCGGCCGCCGTCAGCCATGAGTTGAACCAGCCGCTGGCGGCGATGAAAACCTATCTCGCGGGCGCGCGGCTGCTGCTGCGGCGCAACCGCCCCGACGAGGCGGTGATCTCGTTCCAGCGGATCGACGACCTGATCGAGCGGATGGGCGCGATCACGCGCCAGCTCAAATCCTATGCGCGCCATTCGGGCGACAGCTTTGTGCCTGTAAATCTTGGCGATGCGATCGCCTCGTCTCTGGCGATGATGGAGCCGCAACTGCGCAAGCGCAAGGTGCAGATCACCCGCACGCTGCCCACCGGGCCGGTGATGGTGATGGGCGACCGGGTGCGCATCGAGCAGGTCATCGTGAACCTCTTGCGCAACGCGCTCGACGCCACCGAGAACACGCCCGATGCGACCATCGACATCCTGCTCGCGGCGGGCGAGACGGCGGTGCTCACGGTGCGCGACAACGGCCACGGGATCGACGATCTCGAAAAGCTGTTCGAGCCGTTCTACACCACCAAGCTGCCCGGCGACGGGGTCGGGCTGGGGCTTGCCATTTCCTCGGGGATCGTCAACGACCTTGGTGGCCACCTGACGGCGCGCAACGCCGAAAGCGGGGGGGCTGTATTCGAGGTGCAGCTTCCCATATTGCCCGAAGAGACCAGAGCTGCGGAGTGAACCTGCCATGCCATCTGCCATGAAGATCGCCATCGTCGATGACGAGCGCGACATGCGCCAATCCATCAGCCAGTGGCTGGCGCTGTCGGGCTTTGACACCGAGACATTCGCCAGCGCCGAGGACGCGCTCAAGCGTCTTGGTCCCGATTATCCCGGTATCGTGGTCACCGATATACGGATGCCCGGCATGGACGGGATGCAATTCCTGCGCCGCCTGATGAGCGCGGATTCAACCCTGCCTGTCATCATGATTACCGGCCACGGCGATGTGCCCATGGCGGTCGAGGCGATGCGGCTCGGGGCGTTCGATTTTCTGGAAAAGCCGTTCAACCCCGACCGCATGACAGAGCTCGCCAAGAAGGCGACGCAAAAGCGCCGCCTCGTGCTCGATGCGCGCTCGCTGCGGCGCGACCTGTCGGATGGTGGCACGCTTATGAAAAAGCTTATCGGCAACGCCCCCGCGATGGAGCGGCTGCGCGAGGATATCCTCGATCTCGGCCAGGCCGACGGCCATGTTCTGGTCGAGGGTGAAACCGGCACCGGCAAGACGCTGGTGGCGCACGCGCTGCACGCTGCCGGGTCGCGTGCCGGGCGCAGTTTCGTCACGCTGTCCTGCGCCGCTTTTGAGGAGGGCGTGCTTTTACGGCGGCTGTTCGGCCCGGTCGAGGCAGGCGACAGCTATCTGCCCGCGATCGAGGAGGCCCGCGGCGGCACCCTCGTGCTCGAGGATATCGAGGCGCTGACCGACACGGTGCAGGCGCGGCTCTTGACGGCGCTCAACGACGAAGGCAACCCGCCCGAGACGCGCATCGTCGCCATATCGAACATGCAAGCCGAGGGCCGCACCTGCGAGGATGCGCTGCGCCCTGATCTTTTCTACCGGCTGGCCAGCCTGCGCCTGACGGTGCCGCCCTTGCGCGCACGCGGCGAGGATATCCTGATGCTCTTCACCCGCTTCATCGAGCAGTTCGCCGAGGATTACGGCTGCGAGGCCCCGCAGGTCAGCGCACAGGAGGCGACGCAGCTTCTGCAAGCGCCCTGGCCCGGCAATGTCCGCCAGCTTTTCAATATCGCCGAGCGTGCCGTGCTCCAGAACCGGCGCGGCTCGGGCACGCTCACCTCGCTTTTGATGTCCGATCACGCGGACATGCAGCCGGTGATGACCACCGAGGGCAAGCCGCTCAAGGAGTATGTCGAGACCTTCGAGCGGATGCTGATCGACAACACCATGCGCCGCCACAAGGGGTCGGTTCAGGCTGTGATGGATGAATTGTGCCTGCCGCGCCGGACACTGAATGAAAAGATGGCGAAATACGGGCTCACGCGCGCCGATTACATCGGCTGAGGGGGGCTGCGCATTTTCTCCATTGTGTTTTTGTCACCGGTGGCCTTACTGTGACTTATGGGCAGGCCCCGGTTCGATACCCCGGTGCCCGCCAGGAGATTCGCTGTTTCAGGTATCCGTTGGATAAAAATCCCTGCGGCTGAACAGACCGATTGGCCCCCGCCAAGGGGACCGCACGCTTGCCCGTTGCCGTGCCGATGGTGCGCGCCGGGTGCTGAATTGGCCCCTCGAACAGGGGTCGGAGTAGTAGAACCGCGATGACGCGCGCAACAGGCATGACACCGATATCGGCAGCGCCCGGCGCCTGTGGCGCCCTTGCGCCCGTCCTCGCCCATGACAGACACAGGCCGCAAGGTGCCGCGCCTCCGGGCGGGCCCCTGATTGGCCGTGCAGACGGAACACATGCCCAAGAAAATGCTCATAGATGCCACCCATGCCGAGGAAACCCGCGTTGTGGTGGTGGACGGAAACAAGGTCGAGGAATTCGACTTTGAATCGGAAAACAAGCGCCAGCTAGCCGGCAACATCTATCTCGCCAAGATCACCCGCGTGGAGCCATCGCTCCAGGCGGCCTTCGTCGAGTATGGCGGCAATCGCCACGGCTTTCTCGCCTTTTCGGAAATCCACCCGGATTACTACCAGATCCCGGTGGCCGACCGCGAGGCGCTGATGGCCGAAGAAGAGGCCCTTGCCCAGGCGCAGGAAGAAGAAGAGGAAAAGCCCCGGCGCACCATCCGGTCGCGCAGCCGCTCGCGCTCGCGGGCAGAGAAAACCACGTCGGGGGACGCGGTGGCCACGGCCGATATCTCTGGTATGGAAACCATCGACCTTGACGAGGACGAGGCCAGCTCGCCGATGGAGCGCGTGGCCGAAACCCCGGTCGAGGAGCCGGACGAGGATCAGCGGGCAGGGACATCCGGAACCCCCGACAGCGCCGAGGCCGCCGAGCCTGCGCCCGAGACCGAGACCGAGACCGAGGATGACGCCCTCGATACCCGCGATCATGCCACCAACGATGACAGCATCGAATCGGTCGCCGACGAGGATGACAGCGAGGATATCCGCCCCGTGCGCAAACCGCGCCCGCGCCGATACAAGATCCAGGAGGTCGTCAAGGTCCGCCAGATCATGCTGGTGCAGGTCGTCAAGGAAGAGCGCGGCAACAAGGGTGCGGCGCTCACCACCTATCTGTCGCTTGCCGGGCGCTACTGTGTGCTCATGCCCAACACCGCGCGCGGCGGCGGTATCTCGCGCAAGATCACGCTCGCGGCGGACCGCAACAAGCTCAAGGAAATCGCCAACGAGATCGACGTGCCCAAGGGCGCGGGCCTCATCATCCGCACCGCGGGTGCCAAGCGCACCAAGGCCGAGATCAAGCGCGATTACGAGTATCTCCAGCGCCTGTGGGAACAGATTCGCGAATTGACGCTGCGCTCTATCGCGCCCGCCAAGATCTACGAGGAGGGCGACCTGATCAAGCGCTCGATCCGCGACCTCTATAACCGCGATATCGACGAGGTTCTGGTCGAGGGCGAACGCGGATACCGCATCGCCAAGGACTTCATGAAGATGATCATGCCGTCCCACGCCAAGAACGTGAAACATTACCAGGATCCCATGCCGCTTTTCGCGCGCCATCAGGTCGAGAGCTATCTTGCCGGCATGTTCAACCCGGTGGTGCAGCTTCCCTCGGGCGGCTATATCGTGATCGGCGTGACCGAGGCGCTTGTCGCCATCGACGTGAACTCGGGCCGCGCCACCAAGAAGGGCTCGATCGAGGAAACCGCGCTTCAGACCAATCTCGAGGCCGCCGACGAGGTGGCGCGGCAGTTGCGCCTGCGCGATCTCGCCGGGCTCATTGTCATCGACTTCATCGACATGGACGAGCGCCGCAACAACGCGGCGGTGGAAAAGCGCTTCAAGGACAAGCTCAAGACCGACCGCGCGCGTATCCAGGTGGGCCGCATCTCGGGCTTTGGCCTGCTGGAGATGAGCCGCCAGCGGCTGCGCCCCGGTATGCTCGAGGCCAGCACACAGCCCTGCCCGCATTGCCACGGCACCGGGCTTATCCGCTCGGATGACAGCATGGCACTCTCGATCCTGCGCCAGATCGAGGAAGAGGGCGTGCGCCGCCGCTCGCGCGAGGTGGTCGTGCGCGCGCCGGTGGGGATTGCCAACTTCCTCATCAACCAAAAGCGCGAGCATATCGCCGGGATCGAGGCGCGCTATGGCCTGTCGGTGCGCATCGAGGGCGATCCGTCGCTTGTCAGCCCCGATTTCGTGCTGGAAAAGCTCAAGGTGGCCACCCGCACGGTGCCCGAACCGGCGGCGTTCGTCTCGGGGGGCGCGGCGCTGATGGACGCGATCGACGGCGAGGCAGAGGCCGACGCTACCGAGACCGAGACCGAGGCCGAGGATATCGCCGAGACCGCAGCCGAGGCCACGCCGCCCGCGGGCGACGACACCGACAAGCCCAAGAAAAAGCGCCGCCGCTCTCGCAGCCGCAAGCGCAAGCCGCGCTCGGGTGACGGGCAGGGCGACAGCGAGGAACTGGCCGAGGAGCAGGCCGAGGGTGAGGATGAGGGCGCGCCCACGCCCGAGGCCAGCGATGCGCAGCCCGCGCAAGACGTCGCGGAAGAGGCCATAGCAGAGACCGCAGAACCGGTAGCCGAGAAGCCCAAGCGCACAAGCCGCTCGCGCAAGGCCCCCGCGCCGAAAGCCGCCGCCGCCACGCCAGAGACGGAACCGGAGGCCGACCAGCCCGAGCCGGTGGCCGAGAAGCCCAAGCGCCGCACCGTATCGCGCCGCAAGAAGGCCGATCCGGTGGCGGAGCAGGCGGAACCGGTGGCAGAGCAGGCGGAACCGGCGGCGGAGCAGGCGGAGCCGATGGCGGAGCAGGCGGAGCCGGTGGCCGAACCGGAACCGGCCCCCCGGCCCAAACCCGCCCCCGTGGCCGAGCAACCGGCCCCCGAGGCGCAAGACACGCCCAAGCGGCGCGGCTGGTGGTCTCTCGGCTGAGACCGGTTTCACGCGCGCGCGCCAGCGCGTGGCCCCGGTGCCAGCGTTCGACACCTGACATGAACTGCACGAGGGAGCGCTCATGACCTGGAGCGCAGGTTCGCCCTCTGCCCCGCGCGCGCTCATCACAGCACATCACATCGAATGGCGGCAACAGGCCATTCACGACGCTCGCCGCCCCGCATTGCGCAGCATCTGTCAGAGTACGCCCCCTACAGCGTTTTGACTTCTCGTTGACGCGGAGGGAACGCTGTAGATTGTTGATTTTCTGTGTTCCTGACGCGTGACGGGCCTCCGAGAAGGTCTGCGTGAGCAGATGGAGGTTTGGCAAGGCCGGCTGGCTCTGCCAGGTCACATGGTGGACGCGCTGAACGGATCACCGATCTCGGCGGAGGACAGGGCGGTGCGGCGTCCTCCTCCGGCGCGATGCCGCCTTAATCCTTCGGTTCGACGGAAGGATCCTTTGCAGCAAGAGACCCTCGGGTCAGGCCCGAGGGTGACGCGTGCTATTTCTTCATCGGGCAGGTGCTCAACCCGAAGATCGAATAGAGCGGACAGGAGGACATGAGCCCCGTTGCCAGCGGAATGATCCCGATGAGGTAGAGCCAGCTATAGGCCCCGTCGCGGTCGAGAAAGAACCCGGCCAGAAGCGCGAGGCCGAGGAGGATGCGCAAAGCGCGGTCGATGGTGCCGACGTTTTTCTTGAGCATGAAGGTGCCTTTCGGGGTGCGCGCAGGGCATGAGGCCCCGCGTCCTGCCCGGATCATCGCACAGGCGCACGCACAGATCTGTGACCCTGTCACCAAGGCTCACTTGAAATTGCGGCTGTCCTTCAATTGCTCCCACGCCCAGACCACCTGTTGCAACTGTTCTTCCTGGCTGCGGTCTCCGCCGTTGATATCGGGGTGCAGCACCTTGATGAGCGATTTGTAGGCCTTGCGCAGATCGGCCTTGGTCCAGTTATCGGCGGCCTCGAGGATTTCCAGCGCGCGGCGCTCGGTCGGCGGCAGTTTGCGCGTGCCGCTCTGGCGGCGTCCGGGGTTGCGGGTGGCGTTCTCGCCCAGCACCTGATGCGGGTTCTCGATACCAAGACGCGCCCAGGCGCGGGCCTCGGGGTCGGTGAAGCGCCGGGTCTCGCGATCCCAGACCTTGTCGCGCGACATTTGCGCGTTGATCTCGGCTTCGGTGGTGCTCTCGAAGAAATTCCACTTGAGGTTGTATTCGCGCACATGCTCCTGGCAGAACCACAGGTATTCGTCGAGCAGGTCGGGCGATTTGGGTGCCCGGTAAAGCCCGGCCTCCTCACATCCGGGATGCTCGCACAGCCGGGTCGATGTTTCTGACGCCCCCGACATCGCCCGGCGTCCGCGCGGATTCTTGCGCTTGGCCGACGAGACGGACAGATCGAAGCCGAATGGGTCAGTCTTGGACATGGGCAAACCTTTCCGAGTCAGGGCGCAGAGTGTATGGCAAAACGCGCGGAATAGAAGGGGGCAGGTCAAAAAACCGCGTGGATAGATCATGAAAGAACGCGAGAAAGACACCGGTGATTTCACCGCAGTCTATTGAATCGAAACGGTTTCGTCTTGTCTGATTTACCGCCTTGGGGGCGATATGCGGGGGCACCAATCGGGCCGGGTCAGTCCCTGCCGTTCCTCGCGGCGCGGATTGCGCCGTCCGCCGCGCGCCGTAGGGGTTATCCCCTGTCCCCGGCGCCCGCACAGGGGCGCAGGGATGGCGCGCTACTCCTGCACGGATCTCACGCGGCGTTGCGCGCGCGGGCGACGGGCCGGATCACTTTGCGCCGGGGCCGATGATCATGATCATCTGGCGGCCCTCCATCTTGGGCATGTTCTCGATCCGCCCGATCCCTTCGACATCGCCTGCGATTCGTTCGAGCAATTCGCGCCCCAGATGCAGATGCGCCATCTCGCGCCCGCGAAAGCGCAGGGTGATCTTGACCTTGTCTCCGCCTTCGAGAAACTTGACCACGTTACGCATCTTGACCTCGTAATCGTGGGTGTCGGTTCCGGGGCGGAACTTGATCTCCTTGATCTCGATGATCTTCTGCTTCTTGCGCGCCTCGGCCTCGCGTTTCTGCTGCTCATATTTGAACTTGCCGAAATCCATGATCTTGCAGACCGGCGGCGTGGCATTGGGCGAGATTTCCACGAGGTCGAGCCCGGCCTCTTCGGCCATGACGAGGGCCTGGGCGGGGGTGACGACGCCCACATTCTCGCCGTCGGCCCCGATAAGGCGGATTTCGTCGGCGCGGATATGATCGTTCACGCGGGGTCCGGTGTCGCGCGTGGGCGGCGCGTTGTGAGGTCTGCGGGCTATGGCTTTGGTCCTTTTGTCGTTGAAATCGGTGTGTTGACTTGGCGGTGGAAGGTAAACGCGGGGGGCACGGCTTTCAAGCGGCAAAATCCGGCCGACCGGGGCGTGGGGGGTGTTTTTCCCCTTGAGGTGCCGGGGCAACGCCCTCATCTGAGGGTCAAGACCGGAAGGGGCCGCCATCGTGCCGGCCTTGGTGGTATCAAGAGGAGTTGGGGATGAAAAACCTGATCTGGATCGTGCTGGCGGCCGTGGTGTTGGGCGGCGGCTATATGTTGATGACCGGCAAATCGGTGACAGAGGTGGTCGAGGGTGTGTCGCAGGGCGAGATCGAGGCCCCGCAGGCGCTGAGCGACGCCGAGAC
Organism: Roseovarius sp. UBA6217; assembly: GCA_002421985.1. Classification (GTDB taxonomy): domain Bacteria; phylum Pseudomonadota; class Alphaproteobacteria; order Rhodobacterales; family Rhodobacteraceae; genus Roseovarius. The sequence continues at coordinate 18,000 of DISF01000077.1, forward strand.
GGCGGCGGGCGAGGCCGTCGAGGAGGCGGCTGATACCGCGACCGAGGCCGCGCAAGAGGCCGTCGAGAGCGCCGAAGAAACGGCCGCGGCGGCGGGCGAGGCGGTCGAGGATGCGGCGACCGAGGCCGCAGAGGCGGTGGCCGAGACCGCGAGCGATGCGGCTGACGCCGCGCAAGAGGCCGTCGATGCCGTGACCGATGCGGCCACAGGCGCGGCGGATGCGGCTACCGAGGCGGCGAGCGATGCGACCGAGACCGCCACCGGGGCCGCGGACGCCGCCGATGCTGCGACCGAGCCTGCCGCCGGGCAGGCCCCCGAGGCGCTCACCGTCGAGGGCTTTGACATGGAGGCCGCGCGCGGCCTGATAGAGGGGGCGGGCCTTGGCGAGATGCAGGAAAACCTGTTGGTGCAGGGGCTGAAGGCGGCGCAGGACAACCCCGAGATGCTCAAGGCCGCACTTGAAGCCGCGCGCAAGGCGCTTGGCTACTGAGGCATCCGGCAAGAAGAGAAAACCCGCGCAAGGCATTGACCTTGCGTGGGTTTTTTCGTTGTGCCCCTCGGGGCGCGCCCGAGGGTAGCGGGGTGCCTCAGTCGAGGAACGCCTTTTCCACGACATATTCGCGCGGCGCAGAATTGGCCCCCTCGCGCAGCCCGTAATCCTCCAGCATCTGCTTGATTTCGAGGTTGAAGGCGAGATTGCCGCAGACCATCGCGCGGTCGGTTTCGGGCGCGAGCGGCTTGACGCCGAGATCGTCGAACACCTCGCCCTTGCGCATGAGGTCCGTGATGCGGCCCATCTTGGGGCTCTCTTCGCGCGTCGTCGTGGGATAATAGCGCAGCTTGTCGGCAAAGCCCTCGCCGATCAGCTCTTCGAGCATCTCGTCGCTGCGGATGCTCTCGATCAGCTCCTTGCCATAGGTCAGCTCGCCCACCTCGCGGCAGGTATGGGTGAGGATCACCTCGTCGTAATCGTGGTAGGTTTGTGGATCGCGCAAGAGCGAGGCAAAAGGCGCGATGCCGGTGCCGGTGGCGAAAAGCCACAGCCGCTTGCCGGGCAAGAGCGCGTCATGCACCAGCGTGCCCACGGGCTTGGGGCGCAGGATGATCTGATCGCCGGGCTGGATATGTTGAAGCCGCGAGGTGAGCGGGCCGTCGGGCACCTTTATCGAGTAGAATTCCAGCTCGTCATCCCAGGATGGCGAGGCGATGGAATAGGCGCGCAACAGCGGCTTTTCGCGGCCGGTCTTTTCATCCACCTGCATCAGGCCGATCATCACGAATTCGCCCGAACGAAACCGCAGCGAGGCGGGCCGCGTCACCCGGAAGGAAAACAGCCGGTCGGTGTAATGCTTCACCTGCGTCACCGTCTGCGCGTCGGGCAGGGTGGGCGTCTTGGGGGCCTTGGCGGCGGTCGCTTCTGTCACGGCACTCATCTCGGTCATTGCAATTCATGCCGGGGTGTAGCCCGGCATCCTTTTCTAATCTTTGATCTCGGTCAGGTGAAGGGGGCGATCAGCCGCGCAGGCGCGACTGATAGTCGTGGTCGCGCCAGTTGGCGCGGAACGCCCATTGATCCTGCGGTTGCCGCGCGGCAAGATCATCGGAGATTTCCACCTCGTCAAAGCCCGCGCGCCGCGCCATCGCGTATTGATCGGCGATGACATGCCCGGCGGCGCGCAGCCGCCCCTTGTAGCCCATGAGCCGCAACCGCCGCGCGATGGTAAAGCCGCGGCCATCGGCGAAACTCGCAAAATTCACCCGGATCAGCGGCGTATCGTGCAACCGCCCGGCCAGTTCCACCGGATCGGCGCTGGCGGGCAGATCAATGCCGGTGCCGGGGCGCGCATCCTCGAGCGCGACGATGGGCGCCGTCCAGTCATCGGGGCCAAAGCCCCGGTCGGTGACGATGATGCTCATGCGGATACTCCTTTGCGGATCACGCGGCCATTGACGATGTGGATGCCGCATTCGGATTTGTCGTTGTCGCGCCAGCGGCCCGCGCGCGGGTCTTCGCCCTCGCGCACCGGGGTGGTGCAGGGCATACAGCCGATCGAGGGATAGCCGCGCGCCACCAGCGGATGCCGGGGCAGGCGGTTTTCCTCCATATAGGTGCGGATATCCTCGTGCGCCCAATGTGCCAGCGGGTTGACCTTGATCCGGCCCGTGCCCTCCTCGATCTCGAAGAACTCGAGCGCGGCGCGGGTGCCCGATTGATAGCGCTTGCGCCCCGTGATCCAGCCGTCGAAACCGACCAGCGCGCGCTGCAAGGGCAGGGTCTTGCGCAGGGCGCAGCAGGCATCGGCATCGCGCTGATGCAGCGTGTCGTCGGGGTCATCAATGCGCAGGTCTGCGGGGTCGGCGCGGATGATGCGCAGATCGCGCAAGGCAAGCCGCTCGGCCAGGTCCTGCTGGTAAACCAGCGTTTCGGCAAAGAGCATCTCGGTGTCGATGAAAAGCACCGGCGTCTCGGGGCGCGTCACCGCCACCATGTGCAAAAGCACCACAGATTCGGCGCCGAAGCTCGACACCAGCGCCAGCCGCCCCGCCTGCGCATCGTCAAGCGCATGGGCGAGCACCGAGGTCGCCGAGTGGTGGCGATAGCGCGCGTTGAGCGCAGCAACCCTGGTATGCAGATCATTCTGCGGCATGGGCGCGGGCCTCCCCGTCATAGAGCGCGGATTTGAACGGGGCCATGCCGAGACGCCTGTAGGTTTCGAGAAAGGTCTCTTCCGGCCCCTCGCGCAGATCGAGATAGGCGAATATGAGCCGCTCCACCGTCGGCACGATCTCGTCATAGGCAAAGCCCGGCCCGGTGCGGGTGCCGATGGCCGTGCTCTCGGACGCGTCGCCGCCAAGGGTGATCTGGTAATTCTCCACCCCCGCCCGGTCGAGGCCGAGAATGCCGATATGCCCGACATGGTGATGACCGCAGGCGTTGATGCAGCCCGAGATCTTGATCTGGAGATGGCCCACCTCGTGCTCGATCTTGAGCGCGTCGAGCCGCGTGGCAATCCCCTGCGCCACGGGGATGGAGCGCGCCGTGGCCAGCGCGCAGTAATCCATGCCGGGGCAGGCGATGATATCAGAGGCCAGCCCGATATTGGCCGTCCCCAGCCCCGCGTCGCGCAGCGCGGCATGGACGGCGGGAATATCGGCGAGTGCGACATGCGGCAGAACGAGGTTCTGCGCGTGGCTCACGCGGATGTCATCGTGGCCGTAACGCTCGGCAAGATCGGCCACCAGCCGCATCTGATCGGCGCTTGCGTCGCCCGGTGTCGCGCCATGCGCCTTGAGGCTGATCGTGACGATGCCGTGATCGGGGTGCTTGTGCGGTGCCACGTTGGTATCGGTCCATGCCCGGAACACCGGATCATTGTCGCGCGCGGCGTAATAGGCGGCGGCGTCGCGCTCGGGCAGCCGGGGCGTGACGAAACGCGCCCGGATATCGGCGAGCCAGTCCTGATCGGCACCCGAGAAGACCGCGCGCCGCTCGGGAAACGCGGCCTCGACCTCGTCGCGGAACGCGTCAAGCCCGTGCTCATGCACGGTGATCTTGATGCGCGCCTTGTATTTGTTGTCGCGCCGGCCGATGCGGTTATAGGTGGCGAGCACCGCCTCCAGATAGGGCAGAAGGTCCGCCTCGGGCAGGAAATCGCGCAGAAGGCGCGCCACCATCGGCGTGCGCCCCATGCCACCGCCAACCCAGACCTGATAGCCGCGCAGACCCTCCCGCTCGATGATGCGCAGCCCGATATCGTGGCTTTTCATCACTGCGCGGTCGGTCTCGGACGCGATGACCGCGATCTTGAACTTGCGCGGCAGGAACTGGAATTCCGGGTGGTCGGTGGACCACTGCCGGATCAGCTCTGCCACCGGGCGGGGATCCTCCAGCTCGTCCGCCGCTGCCCCCGCGAAGTGATCCGAGGTCACGTTGCGGATGGTGTTGCCGCTGGTCTGGATGGCGTGCATCCCCACCTCGGCCAGCGCGTCGAGAATGTCAGGCACATCGGCCAGCCTGGGCCAGTTATACTGGATATTGGTGCGGGTGGTGAAATGGCCATAGCCCTTGTCCCACCGCTCGGCGATCATCGCCAGTTGCCGCATCTTCACAGGGTCAAGCGAGCCATAGGGCACCGCCACGCGCAGCATGTAGGCGTGCAGTTGCAGGTAAAGCCCGTTCATCAGGCGCAGCGGGCGAAACTCGTCCTCGGTCAGGCTCCCGTCGATGCGCCGCTCCACCTGCGCGCGGAACTGGCGGTTGCGGGTCGCGAGAAAGGCGCGGTCGAAATCGGTGTATTGATACATCTGATGATCCTTTCCGTAGGGTGCGCGGGTCAGGCCCGCGACAGTCCTTCGGCTTGCTTGCCGTGAAAGAGGTTGGAGGGGCCGGTGCGCCGGAAATCCTCGCGGAAGTGCACCGGCTCGGGGCCGCGCTCGCCGGGGCGCATGTCGGCCAGATAGGCACCGACGATCTCGCCCGCGCGCGCCTCTGCCTGAAGCAGGCGATATTCGGCCTCGGCCTCGTCGATCAGCAACTCGGCCTCGGCCAGATCCCGCGTCCAGCGATCATCGGCGGTGAGATAGACCACGTCGCCCTCGATGAGGGCATTGGCGGTCACGACCTTGGGGGTGAAGTCGCGGGCCATGTCAGGCAAGCTCCTTTATGAAATGCGGAATTTCCTTGCGCGCCGCGCGCGGGGCAAGACCGATAAAGGTAAGCGCGGGGCCATTCAGCCCCGCCTCGGCCAGATCGGCGGGCCAGTCGGCCAGCGTGGTGGCGAGGATGCGTTGATCGGGCAGGGCGGCATTGGCCACCAGCGTGACCGGCGTGCCGGGGGCCGCGCCGTGCATCATCAGGCGGCCCTGGATGACGCGCGCGGCGCGCTTGGCCATGTAGAGCGCCACCACCTCGCCGGGTCGCGCCAGCGCGCGCCAGTCGTGATCGGCAAAGCCCTTCATATCGTGGCCGGTCAGCAGCCGGATACCGGAATTGCGCCCGCGCTGCGTCAGGCTCTGGCCGATGGCGGCAGCCGCAGCAGAAGCGGCGGTGATGCCGGGCACGATCTCGAAGCGCACGCCGTGGCGGGCGAGATGCAGCGCCTCTTCGCTGCCGCGGCCGAACACGAAGGGGTCGNNCGGCGGTGATGCCGGGCACGATCTCATAGGCGAGACCCGCCGCGTCAATCGCCTCTAACTCCTCGTCGAGCCTTCCGAACAGCACCGGATCGCCCCCCTTGAGCCGCACCACCCGCGCGCCGGTTTGTGCATGGCCCACGATCAGCGCGTTGATCGCCGCTTGCGGGACGGAGAGGCCGAATCCTTCCTTGCCGGCGGCGATCAGCAGAGCGTCGGGGCGCGCAAAGGCGAGGACATCCGCGCTCACCAGCCGGTCATGGATCACCACATCCGCCGCCTCGATCAGGCGCAGCGCGCGCAGCGTGAGCAGATCGGCCCCGCCGGGGCCTGCGCCGACAAGGGCGATGGGGGCGGGGTGGGGCGCGAGCGGGCTGGGCATGGCGAGCGTGTCCGGGCTTGTTTGACTTCCCCGCCAATATAGGAAATATTCCCGTTGATACGCCATATGCCCCGGAGAATAAGGAAATATGTTCTACGGATGCCGACTTGCCGGAGCATTGTTCCGGTTTTGAAAGGGAAGCGGAATGACGGTCCGGATTGACGAGCTTGACCGGAAAATTCTTGGCGAGATGCAGCGCGACGCGGCGCAATCGCTTGATGAAATCGCGCGCGCCGTGGGCAGTTCCAAGACGCCGGTGTGGAACCGTATCCGCAAGCTGCGCGAGGCCGGGGTGATCCGGCAGCAAACGGTGCTGCTCGATGCCGAGGCTCTGGGGCTGGAGGCCTGTTTTTTCGTGCTTATCCGCACGTCCGAGCATGATGCCGGGTGGCAACTCCGGTTCCTGCGGACGCTGCGCGAGCGGCCCGAGGTGATGGAGGCGCACCGGCTGGCGGGGGACGTGGATTACATCCTCAAGGTGCGGGTAGCCAATGCGCGGGCCTATGACATGTTCTATCAGGCGCTGATCGCCGAAGTGTCGATCCATACGGTGACGGCGCTTTTGTCGATGGAAGAGATCAAATCCACCACCGCGCTGCCGGTCTGATCGGGCAGGGGGCGCTGCCCCCGCCGCGCGCCTTGCGCGCGACTCCCCCGGAATATTTTGGGCAAGATGAAGATCAGGAGGCCGCTTCGAGCGCCGTGATGATCGGCGAGAAATCCGAGGCTTTCAGGCTTGCGCCCCCGACAAGCGCGCCATCGACATTGGGAATTTCAAATATTTCCAACGCGTTGGAGGGCTTGACCGATCCACCGTAGAGAAGCCGGAGGGCGTCGGCCTCGGGCGCGCCGAGACGCTCGGCAAGCAGGCTGCGCAAAAGCCCGTGGACCTCGGCGATCTGCGCGGCTGTGGGGGTAAGGCCGGTGCCGATGGCCCAGACCGGCTCATACGCGATGACGGTATTGGCGGCGCGGGCACTGTCGGGCAGCGAGGCGCGCATCTGGCTGGCGATCACGTCGAGGGTTTGCGCGGCCTCGCGCTGGGCCAGCGTCTCGCCAAGGCAGATAACCGCGATCAGGTCCGCGGCATGGGCGGCGCGCGCCTTTTCAGCAACCAAGGCGTTGGTTTCATGATGATTTTCGCGCCGTTCCGAATGGCCGAGGATGACCGCCCCCGCGCCCGCATCGGCCAGCATCGGGGCCGAGAGATCGCCTGTGTGCGCGCCCGAGGGGGCGGGGTGGCAATCCTGCGCGCCGATCATCATCGGGTGATCGGCGGTGAGGGCGGCGGCCTGCACCAGAAGCGTGGCAGGCGGGCAGATCAGGATATCGACGCCGGGCGCGGGATGGGAGGCGGCCAGCGCGGTGATTTCGCCAAGGCTTGCATTCGTGCCGTTCATCTTCCAATTGCCGGCGGCGAGTTTGCGTTTCATGAAAAATCGACTTTCAGCAATGGATTGCGCGGCAAAGCTCACATGCCTGCGAATTTGATCGACTCGCCGCAGCCGCAGGATTCGGTGACGTTGGGATTGTTGAACACAAAGCCCGATTCCAACAGCGAGGTCTGGTAATCAATCTCGGTGCCAAACAGGAACATCTGTGCCATCGGCGCGATCATGACGCGCGCGCCATCCTGTTCCACCACTTCATCATGGGGATCAATCTGTGTCACATACTCCATCGTGTATTCCATCCCCGCGCAGCCGCCCTTCTTGATGCCGAGACGCAGGCCCTTGGCCCCGTCGCGTGCCATCAGCCGCGTGATCTGCGAGACCGCCGCCGGGGTCAGGGTGACGGCTTGTCTTCCGGGAATTCCGAACATGAGCTTTGCCCTTCAGGTGATTGGTTTCCTACATGAAACCCAGCTCTAGCCGGGCCTCGTCGCTCATCATGTCCATGCCCCATTGCGGCTCCCATGTCAGGTGCACATCGACCTGCTTGACCCCCGGCAATGGCTCTATCGCGTCGGCAACCCAGCCGGGCATATCGCCCGCCACCGGACAGCCCGGCGCGGTCAGGGTCATGGTGATGTCCACCGCGTTCTCGGGGCTTATACCGATCGTGTAGATCAACCCGAGATCGTAGATATTCACAGGAATTTCAGGGTCATACACGCTGCGGCACGCCTCGACGATCTGCTCGTAGAGCGGGTGATCCGTGCTCGATGGCGCGATCAGGGGGGTGCCCTCTAGGGGCTCTGTTGCGGTCATGGCGAACGGCTCCTGCGGTATTTTCTGATAAAACATATAGGATTTAAGACTGCCCGCGTCCAGAGGGCCAACCGCACGGCTCACACGCTAAGCCGCACGGGCGACGCAGGGCGTTGAACGATCATGGCGCCGATTTGCGCCGCCGCACGGGGGCAGGGCGCACCTGTGCCTCGATCATGTCGTAGAGCGCGCCGGCGATGTTCTTGCCGGTCGAGCCTTCGATCCCCTCCAGCCCCGGCGAGGAATTGACCTCGAGCACCTTGGGGCCGGTCTCGGAGCGCAAGAGATCCACCCCTGCCATGCCAAGATCGAAGACGCGGGCGGCGCGGATCGCGGTTTCGCGCTCGGCCTTGGTGATGCGCACCGGCTTGGCCGAGCCGCCGCGATGCAGGTTGGAGCGGAAATCGCCCTCGGCGCCGGTGCGCTTCATCGAGGCCACAACCTTGTTGCCGATCACAAGGCAGCGGATATCCTCACCGGCCGCTTCCTTCACGAAATCCTGCACGAGGAAATTGGCCTTGAGCCCGCGAAAGGCGTCGATCACCGATTCGGCCGCCTTGCGGGTCTCGGCCAGCACGACGCCCTTGCCTTGCGTCGATTCGAGCAGTTTCACGATGAGCGGCGCGGTGCCGACAAGGCCAATGAGGTTGCCGGTATCCTTGGGGCTTGCGGCAAAGGCGGTGTTGGGCATCCCCACCCGCGCGCGCGCCATGAGTTGATGGGCATAAAGCTTGTCGCGGCTGGCGATGATCCCTGCCGAGGGGTTCACGCAGAAGGTGCCGATGGTCTCGAACTGGCGGATCACGGCGGCCCCGTAGGCAGTGACCGAGGCACCGATGCGCGGGATCACCACGTCATAGCGCGGCAGGCGCTTGCCGTCATAATGCACCTCGGGAGCAAGCACATTGATCGCCATGTAACAGCGCGTGGTGTCGATCACCTCGACCGAGTGGCCGCGCGCCTCGCCCTCCTCGACCAGCCGCCGGGTGGAATAATTGTCCTCGCGCGAGAGCACGCAGACACGCAGCGCGCGCGTGGGCTGCACGCTGCGCATTTTCGAGCTGTGATAGACATCATAGCTGAGTTCGGGTTGCAGGAATCGGTCGGTGGCGACGATCGAGATATGATCCTTGAGCGCCTGCCGCCCCAGAAGCATCCGGCTGGTCATGGTGGAGCGGTTGGTGAGCGTGATCTCGATCGGCCAGTGATCGCCGTTCACCAGAAGCGCGCTCTGGATCACGTAGCGCAATTCGCGCTCGCCGTTGGAGGAGGCCACTTCGCGGCGGTCGATGATCAGCGCCGAACAGGGGATCACCAGATCGTCACGCCCCGGAATGGGGTGGACGGTAAAGCGCACCTTGGGCCGCGCCGAGGGGCCGAAGGTTTCGATATCGAAAGCATGGAGCGCCGAGGTGCGCGCGCCGGTATCGACCTTGGCCTTGATCGCGGGCACGCCGAGATCGGGCAGCGATACCCATTCCTCCCAGCCGAATTGGAGCGGCTGGGGTGCGGTGGTCTCGGTCATGGGGTTTGATCCTTGATCCTGCGTCGGTCTCGCCGGGCGGGTGATAGCCGTGATCGGGGCTGCGCCGCAAGGGCCGGGCTATTTGTTGATGTCCTCGCGGATCACGCGGGTCTGGTCATCGGGGTTGCGGAACGCGCGGCGCAGCACGATCCAGGCGGCGAGCGAGAAGAGCGCAAAACCCGCCAGAAGCGCCGAGAGGCCCAGATCGAGCGGCAAGAGCACCACAAGCGCCACAAGCGCCGCGCCGCAGGCAAAGCCCAGAAGCACGAAGCCGGGCAGAAGCGTTTCGCCGATGGCAAGGAGAAGGGCTGCCGCGGCCCACACCCACCAGAGCTGCCACAGGGCGGTTTCCATCAGCCGCGCCCCTTGAGCAGCGAGAAGGCATTGGCAAAGGCCTCGACCGCGTGGGCGGGCACGATCACGGTCTGGCTGCCGGGGCCCTGCGCGAGCGTGCCAAGCGCCTCGACCTGCTTGAGCGCGACCTGGTATTGCGCGGCCTCCAGCCCGTTATCGGCGATGGCGCGGGCGACCACGCCGGTGGCATAGGCCTCGGCATCGGCGGCGATGCGGCGCGCCTTGGCCTGTTGCTCGGCGGCGTAAAGCTCGGCATCGGCCTGCAATTCGATGGCGCGTTTGCGGCCCTCGGCCTCTGTCACCTGCGCGCGGCGGGCGCGTTCGGCATTGAGCTGTTGCAGCATCGCCTCGCGCGTGGCCTGATCGAGATCGACATCGAGAATCTCGGCGCGGGTCACGTCGATGCCCCAGTCATCGACCGCGTCCTTGACCCATTTCTTGATCGTGGCGATCAATTCGTCGCGGTTGGATTGCACCTCGTCGAGATCCATCTTGCCGATCTCGGCGCGCACGATGCCGGTGACGGTGGTGGCGATGGCCTCGTCCACGTCGCGGATGCGGTAGACGGTCTTTTCCGGGTGCAGGATGCGGTAGAAGACAGAGGTTTCGACCTTGACCAGCACGTTGTCGCGGGTGATCGCGTCCTGGCTCGCGCTGGGAAGCTGGCGCTCGAGGATCGAGATGCGATGCGCCACCACGTCGAGAAACGGCACGATCAGGTTGATGCCGGGGCCAAGCACCTTGTGCAGCTTGCCAAAGCGTTCGATCACGTATTGCTCGGATTGCGGCACGATCTTGAGGCCGCGAAACACGATGAGGAGCGCGAAGATGGCGATCAGCACCCACAGGATATTGGCGGAGATGAGGGAGATGATCTGGTCTTCGGTCATCGGGAATTCCTGAACTGCGGTGATGCGTGTGTCTATCACCCGAGGATAATCCGCATTAGAGGGGGGAGAAAGGCGAAATATGGCGGAGGCGCGGGATGCGGTTCGGATTCAGGCAGGTGGCGCAGGATGGCAAGGCCCGCGCGGGGGTGATCGAGACGCCGCGCGGAGAGGTGGCGACGCCTGCTTTCATGCCGGTGGGCACGGCCGGCACGGTCAAGGGGATGCTGCCCGAGAGCGTGGCGGCGACCGGCGCGGGGATCGTGCTGGGCAACACCTATCACCTGATGTTGCGGCCGGGGGCCGAGCGGGTGGCGCGGCTGGGCGGCCTGCACCGGTTCATGAACTGGCCGGGGCCGATCCTGACCGATTCGGGCGGGTTTCAGGTGATGAGCCTTGCCGGGCTGCGCAAGCTGACAGAGGAGGGGGTGACGTTTCGCAGCCATATCGACGGGTCGCGCCACATGCTGAGCCCGGAGCGGTCGATGGAGATACAGGCACTCTTGGGCAGTGATATCGTGATGGCCTTTGACGAGTGCCCCGCGCTGCCCGCCGACCGCGCGCGGATCGCCGAGAGCATGGCCTTGTCGATGCGCTGGGCCGCGCGGTCGCGCGAGGCCTTCGGCGACCGCCCCGGCCATGCGCTCTTTGGGATTCAGCAGGGCGGGCTGGAGCGCGAGTTGCGCGAGCAAAGCGCCGAGGCGCTTTTGCGCATCGGGTTTGACGGCTATGCGATTGGCGGGCTGGCGGTTGGCGAAGGACAGGCGGCCATGCTCGAATGTCTCGATTATGCGCCGGACATGTTGCCAAAAGACAAGCCGCGCTATCTCATGGGGGTGGGCAAGCCCGACGATATCGTGGGTGCCGTGGCGCGCGGCGTGGATATGATGGATTGCGTGCTGCCCACCCGCTCGGGGCGGACCGGGCAGGCCTGGACGCGGGCGGGGCAGGTCAATCTCAAGAATGCGCGCCACGCCGATGATCCGCGCCCTTTGGATGAGGATTGCACCTGCCCCGCCTGCCGGGGCTATAGCCGCGCCTATCTGCACCATGTCTACCGCGCCGGAGAGATGATCGCGGGGATGCTCTTGAGCTGGCACAACCTGCATTATTATCAGGAGCTGATGGCGGGGATGCGCGCGGCGATCATTGACGGGCGGTTCGCGGCGTGGGAGGCGGAATTTCATGCCGCGCGGGCCGAGGGCGATATCGAGCCGCTGTGAGGGGGGCGTGCTGCGGGGGTGCCCGTGTCAGCCGTTGCCGCCGCCGTCAAACCGCGCCGCATCCGCCGCCGCGCGGCGGATGGCGTTGGATTTGTGGACCGTCTCCATATATTCGGCCTCCGGGTCGCTGTCATGGACGACGCCGCCGCCCGCCTGAATATAAAGCGTGCGATCCTTCACCACCGCCGTGCGCAGCGCAATGCACACATCCATGTCGCCGCCCGCGCTGAAATAGCCGACGCCGCCGCCATAGACGCCGCGCTTTTCCGGCTCCAGCTCGTCGATGATCTCCATCGCGCGCACCTTGGGCGCGCCCGAGACGGTGCCCGCGGGCAGACCGGCGAGCAGCGCCGACAGCGCGTCATGCTCGGGCGCAAGCTCTCCCACCACGTTGGAGACGATATGCATGACGTGGCTGTAGCGTTCGATGATGAATTTCTCGGTCGGGCGCACGGTGCCGATTTTTGACACGCGCCCCACATCGTTGCGCCCCAGATCGAGCAGCATCAGGTGTTCGGCCAATTCCTTGCCATCGGCCATAAGATCGGCCTCTAGCGCACGATCCTCTTCGGGGGTGGCCCCGCGGGGCCGCGTGCCTGCTATGGGGCGGATGGTGACCTCGCCGCCCATCACCCGCACGAGGATTTCGGGACTGGCCCCGATCACCTGAAAGCCGCCGAAATCGAAATGGAACATGAAGGGCGACGGGTTGGTGCGCCGGAGCGAGCGGTAAAGCGCGAAGGGCGGCAGGGAAAACGGCTGTGTCCAGCGCTGCGAGGGCACGACCTGAAAGATGTCGCCCGCGCGGATATAGTCCTTGGCCTTTTCCACGGCGGCCTTGTAGCCCTCGCGCGTGAAATTCGACACCGGGGCCGCGTCTTCCTGTGCCTCGCCCAAGGTGCGGCTGGCCTGTGGCAGGGCGCGTTCGAGATCGCGCACCGCGTCCATCACCCGCTCGGCGGCCTGCGCATAGGCCGCGCGCGCCGATTGCCCGCTGCCCGCCCAGGCAGGGGCAACCACGATCACCTCGCCCTTGACCCCATCGAGCACCGCCACCACCGAGGGGCGCAGCATCACCGCATCGGGCAGGCCAAGCGTGTCGGGGGGCACGTTGGGCAGGTGCTCCACCAGGCGGATCATGTCATAGCCGAGATAGCCGAAAAGCCCCGCGCTGGCGGCGGGCAGGTCGTCGGGCAGGGTGATGCGGCTCTCGGCAATGAGCGCGCGCAGATTGGCGAGCGGGTCGCCCTCCTGATCCTCAAACGCGTCGGCATCGAACCGCGCGGCGCGGTTGATGCGGCTGGTGCGCCCGTGGCATTGCCAGATCACATCGGGCTTCGTGCCGATGATCGAATAGCGCCCGCGCACCTCGCCGCCGGTCACCGATTCCAGAAGGAACGCATCGCGCGCGGCCCCCGTAAGCTTGAGCATGAGCGAGACCGGCGTATCGAGATCGGCGGCAAGGCGCATATGCACCACCTGGTTTTCGCCCGCCTCATGGGCGCGGGCAAAGCTCTCGAAATCCGGCGTCAGGTTCACGGCGGGGCACCCTCAGTTGAAATTGGCATGAACGGCGTTGATCGCCGCCTGATCGAGGGTGACGCCCGCGCGGGCACGAATGTCATCGACGAGGATCTGGAACATGTCCTGCCCGAGATCGCTCTCGATCTGTGCGCGCAGGGTCTCGGCCAAGCGGGCCAGATCGGGATCATCCTCTGCCGGGGGCTTGATCGCGCCCAGCCGCAGGATATGGATGCGCCCCGCGCCCTCGATCACGCGAACCTCGCCCTCGGTCATGGAAAACACCGTCTCGATGAAACCGGGCGGGACATCGGCGCGGTAGTCGCGGCGCGTGATATCCTCAAGCTCGGTGGGCACCAGCCCCTGCGCGGCAAAGCTCTCGCCCGCGCGCAGCGCTGCGATTGCCGGTTCGGCCTGCGCCTTGAGCGCCGTAACCACCGCCTGCGCGCGCCAGCCGCGCGTGACCGCCTCGCGCACATCGTCGAGCGGCAGGATGCGCGGCTCGTCGATCCCGTCGAGACGCAGCGCGAAGGCCCCGCCATCGCCCAGTTGTGCGATCTGCGGATAATCGTTTTGCTGCACGCGCTCGGCGGCGGCGCGAAAGTTCGGGTAGCCCGCGATGCCCTCCGAGAGGCCCGGATGCCAGGCGATCTCGCCCAGTTCCATCTCGGTCTCGCGGGCCACGTCTTCGAGCGTCGCGCCCCCGGCAAGCATGTCGTCGGCCGCTTCGGCAAGGGTATCGATCACCCGGCGCGCGCGGTCGGCGGCCAGCGCCTCGCGCAGATGCGGCACCGCCTCCTCGAACGGCGTCACGCGCGCGGCCAGCACGGCGTTGACGCGAAAGAGCGCCGGGCCAAGGCTCGTCTCCACCGGGCCTGTCACCGCGCCCGTCCCGGCCTCGAAAACCGGCCCGGCGGCGGCCCCGAGATCGGCGGCGCTCACATCGCCGAGATCGACATCGGCCATATCAAGCCCGCGCTCGGCCACCAGCGTCTCGAAGCTCTCGCCGCCCTCGATCCGGGCCATCGCGTCGCGCGCGGCGGCCTCATTGGCGAAAACCAGCCGCTCCACCAGCCGCCGCTCGGGGGTGTTGAATTCGGCCTCGCGTTCGGCATAGGCCGCCCGCAGCGCCGCCTCGTCCACCTCGACCGTGTCGAGCAGCATCTCGGGCGTGACATATACATAGGTGATGCGCCGCGTCTCGGGGGTGGTGAAATCAGGCAGGTGGGATTGGTGATAGGCGCGCAGCTCCTCGTCGGAGGGGTCGGGCAGGCCGGTCAGCAGATCGCTCCGGTCGAGAACGGCAAAGCTGAGGCTGCGCCGCTCGCCGAGATAGGCCAGCAACGTGTCGATCTGCGCCTGCGGTGCGGCCAGCCCGGCCAGCGCCGCGCCCTGCACCAGCGATGCCGCCGTTTCGGCGCGGATCTGCGCCTCGAACTCGGCCTCGTTCAGGCCCGATTGTTGCAAGGCAAAGCGATAGGCCTCGCGGTCGAAGCTGCCATCAAGGCCCCGGAAAGCCGGAATCGACAGGATTTCGTCGCGCAGCGTCTCGTCGCCCACCGAGATGCCCAGCGCCGCCGCCTCGTGTTCGAGTGCGGCGCGCGAGACAAGCTGCGACAACACCCGCCGGTCAAGCCCCATCGCCTGCGCCTCGGCAAGGCTGATGATGCGCCCGGCCCCGGCGGAGGCGGCGCTGATCTCGTTGCGAAGTGCGCGGGCATAGGTGTTCACGTCGATTTGCGCCGTGCCGACCGCGCCTATGTTGCGCACCGCGCCGCCGAGATTGGTGATGCCAAAGCCGCCAAGACCGATGATGAGAAGCCCCATCAGCAGCCACATCGCGCCCTTGGAAATGCTTTTGCCCGCCATCGTGATCCCCGCCGGTTTGCTGCGCCCGGGCCCTGTCTATGCGCTGCGCCGGGGCGGGGCAAGAGGGGCTCGCGTGCCGCGATCAGGTGCCGCGATAGGGCTCGACATATTGCAGGGCCATGTCCCACGGAAAGAAGATCCAGGTGTCCTGGCTCACCTCGGTGATGAAGGTATCGACCTGCGCACGCCCCTTCGGCTTGGCATAGACGGTGGCGACATGGGCGCGCGGCATGGTCGCGCGCACCACTTCGAGCGTCCGGCCGGTATCGACCAGATCATCGACGATGAGCACGCCCGCCCCATCGCCCACGATCCCGATATCGGGGGCCTTGATGATGCGCGGCGCGGTCTGTTCCTGATGGTTGTAGGATTTGACGCTGATCGTATCGACGGTGCGGATATCAAGCTCGCGCGCCACGATCATCGCGGGGGCCATGCCGCCTCGGGTGATCGCCACCACCGCGCGCCAGCCGCCCTCCGGGGCCTCGTTCTGAAGCCGCCAGGCCAGCGCGCGCGCGTCGCGGTGAAGCTGGTCCCAGCTTACGTGAAAGCCCTTTTCGTGGGGAAGACGGTTCTGCGTCATGGAATGCGCCCTCAGGTGGCGTCGATATCGGGCGCATCGACAGCCTTCATGCCGACGATGTGATAGCCTGCATCGACATGCAGGTTCTCGCCGGTGGTGCCCGAGCCGAGATCGCTGAGCAGGAAGAGCGCCGCCTTGCCCACGTCGTCGATGGTGACGTTGCGACGCAGCGGGGAATTCAATTCGTTCCATTTCAGGATGTAGCGGAAATCCCCGATACCACTGGCGGCCAGCGTGCGGATCGGCCCGGCGCTGATGGCGTTGACGCGGATACCGTCGCGGCCAAGATCCTCGGCCATGTATTTCACCGATGCCTCGAGCGCCGCTTTGGCGATGCCCATCACGTTGTAATGCGGCATGACCTGTTCGGCCCCGTAATAAGTGAGCGTCAGCGCCGATCCGCCCGCGCCCATCATCTTTTCCGCGCGCTGCATCACGGCGGTAAAGGAATAGACCGAGATATCCATCGTGCGCAGGAAATTGTCGCGGCTGGTATCGACGTAGCGCCCGCGCAATTCGTTCTTGTCGGAAAATCCGATCGCGTGGACGACGAAATCGAGCCCGTCCCACCGCTCGGCCAGCGCGGCAAAGAGCGCGTCGATAGAGGCCATGTCGGCCACGTCGCAGGGCAGCACGATATCCGATCCCAGCTCGGCGGCGAGCGGGCCCACGCGCTTCATGAGCGCCTCGCCCTGATAGCTGAAGGCGAGCTCTGCCCCGGCATCGGCGCAGGCTTTGGCGATCCCCCAGGCAATTGACTTGTCATTGGCAAGCCCCATTATGAGCCCGCGCTTGCCCGTCATCAAAGAGTTCGCCATTCCAAGCCCCCGCCACATCGGTTTTGAAGACCTTTAGGCGATAGGGCAGGGGTCATCAAGGCCCGCTCGACGCGATGACGGGGACGAGAGGCGCGTGGCATATTGTTGATACGCGTCCTTGCGGCCTCAACCTGTCACAAAACGAAAGCCGGGAGTTGCGAATGGAAAGAGAAGGAATTTTCGCGGGTGACGATCCGTTCGTGATCGCGCAGCGGTGGCTCGATGCGGCGGAGGGGGCCGAGATCAACGATCCCAACGCGATGGCGCTGGCCACGGTGGACGGGCAGGGGATGCCGAACGTGCGGATGGTCCTGCTCAAGGAGATCGCGCCGGACGGCTTTGTTTTTTATACCAACTACGGGTCGGCCAAGGGCACGGAGCTGGCCGCGCAGCCGTTGGCGGCGGGGGTGCTGCACTGGAAATCGCTGCGTCGGCAATTGCGGTTTCGCGGTCATGTCACGCGCGAGGAGGGGCCGAAGGCGGACGTGTATTTCGCCTCGCGTTCACTCAAGAGCCGGCTTGGGGCCTGGGCCTCGCGGCAGTCGCAGCCGCTTTCGTCGCGCGCGGCGCTGATGGCCGAGGTGGCGAAGGTGACGGCGCAAAAGGGGCCGAACCCGCCGCGACCATCCTTTTGGGGAGGTTTCAAGATCACGCCGATTGAGATTGAATTCTGGGCGGACGGGGCGTTTCGTCTCCATGATCGTTTTCGGTGGAGCCGGACAGCACCGGGCGAGGCCTGGAAAATCCAGCGTCTCAATCCCTGAATTTCACGTTGCGTGAAATGCAAAGGTTTGTGGTAAAACGGTATTTTATGGTTGCAACCGGGTTTGTATATGACGCATCTGTTAGGCTTGTCTTGGGGATGACGGCGCTTAGGTAGGACAGTGTGACAACAGACGAAAATGCAATATACCGGGTCAGGGGCCGGGTGAAATGGTTCGATCCGGTCAAGGGCTTTGGCTTTGTGCTGGCCGACGAGGGCGGGCCGGACATCCTCTTGCACGCCAATGTGCTGCGCAATTTCGGGCAAAGCTCGGTGGCTGACCGCGCCGGGGTGGAACTGGATGTTCAGGACACGGCGCGCGGGCGTCAGGCGGTGCAGGTGCATTCCATTGAGCCGCCCGATGATCCCGAGCGAAGCGGGCTTGCCGATCTCGCCGAGGTCGACGAGGCGGCACTTCGGGCCGCTCCGCTGGAGCCTGCGCGCGTCAAATGGTTCGACAAGGGCAAGGGGTTCGGTTTCGCCAACACCTTTGGCAGCGCCGAGGATGTATTCTTGCATGTCGAGGTCTTGCGCCGCTCGGGCCTTGCCGATGTGCAGCCCGGCGAGGCGCTGGCCATCCGCGTGATAGATGGTAAAAGAGGCCGCATGGCAACCGAGGTATGCGGATGGGAATCGGCGATTCGTTCAAGCGACTGATCGGGGCGATTACCCTGCTGTTTGCGGCGGGAGCAGTCGTGGCGGGCGAGTGCCGCGACGACATGGTGCATCTGCGCGGGCCGGGCGGCGAGGCGGCGTTTCGTGTCGAGGTGGCCGATACGGAGGCCGCGCGCGCGCAGGGGCTGATGCATCGCGAGAGCCTTGCCGCCTCTGCCGGGATGCTGTTTGTCTACCCGCAGCCGCAGGCTGTCGGGTTCTGGATGAAGAACACGCTTATCCCGCTCGACATGATCTTCATGGATGCGAGCGGCACCGTGCGCCGCATCGGCCACGAGGCGCAGCCGCATGACACCCGCCCGGTGATGGGCGGCGACGGCATTCAGACCGTGCTCGAGATCAATGGCGGCCTGGCGCGGCGAATCGGCATTTCCGAGGGCTGGGAAATGCGCCACCCGGCGGTCGATCAGGCGGCCGCGGCCTGGCCCTGCGCGGCGGAGTGATCCCGGCGCTTTTCGCTTTTCAACGCGGGCAAACCGGCTTATCTGGGCGCATGGTCCGGGGCGTGGCGCAGTCTGGTAGCGCACCTGTTTTGGGTACAGGGGGTCGTGAGTTCGAATCTCGCCGCCCCGACCATCCCGCCCCCGTCTGTGGGCGATTTTCATCCAGTCACTGAGCTTTGGACGCTAAGCAGCGGCCCTGAAAGCGCTTTCCGTTTTTGCCCCGCCTGTGGAGGAATCACACGGGCGTGACGGGCGCGCGGCGATCCGTTTCGTCAATTATTTTTTCTTGTGGCAACGCAGTTTTTCTCGTTGACCAAGGGCTGGTCTTTGCGTCAGTTTGTGTAGGCGGTGCAAAGAGCCACAATATGTAGTAGCTGGCACCATAGGGACGGTAAAACCACGATACAATCCAGGCGGCGCAACCGGACCGGTGCCCGCGCCCGTTTCGGGCGCGACGCGCCACGCCGGACCACCCGCCGCATCAAGGCCACAAGGCCGCACGCAACGCGACGACGAAACACGAGGCAGAGCCAATGAAAATCGAACGCAAATTCACCAGTGCCGGTCAGGACGCCTATGCGGCGCTGGAGTTTGTCACCACCAGCTCGGAAATCCGCAACCCCGATGGCAGCACCGTGTTCCGGCTCGACGGGATCGAAGTGCCCGCAGGCTGGAGCCAGGTGGCCTCGGACGTGATCGCGCAGAAATATTTCCGCAAGGCGGGCGTGCCCAACAAGCGCGCCCGCGTCAAGGAGGCGGGCGTGCCCGAATTCCTGTGGCGCTCGGTCGCGGCGAAGGACAATGACGGCTTTGGCGGCGAGACGAGCGCGCGGCAGGTGTTTGACCGGCTGGCAGGTGCCTGGGCCTATTGGGGCTGGAAGGGCGGCTATTTCACCACAGAGGAAGACGCCCGCGCCTATTACGACGAGATGCGCGCGATGCTGGCGATGCAGATGGCCGCGCCCAACAGCCCGCAATGGTTCAACACCGGGTTGCACTGGGCTTACGGCATCGACGGGCCAGGGCAGGGGCATTACTATGTGGATTTCAAAACCGGCGAGTTGACCAAATCCACCAGCGCCTACGAGCACCCGCAGCCGCACGCCTGTTTCATCCAGTCGGTCAAGGATGATCTGGTCGGCGATGGCGGTATCATGGATCTGTGGGTGCGCGAGGCGCGGCTGTTCAAATACGGCTCGGGGACGGGGACCAATTTCAGCAGCTTGCGCGCCGAGGGCGAGCGGCTTTCGGGGGGCGGCAAATCCTCTGGCCTGATGGGTTTTCTCAAGATCGGCGACCGCGCGGCGGGCGCGATCAAATCGGGCGGCACCACGCGGCGCGCCGCCAAGATGGTGATCTGCGACGCCGATCACCCCGATATCGAGGAATTCATCAATTGGAAGGTCAAGGAAGAGCAGAAGGTTGCCTCCATCGTCGCCGGATCGAAGGCGCATGAGGCGAAGCTCAACGAGATTTTCGCCGCGATCCGCACCTGGGATGGCAGCAGCGAGGATGCCGTGGACCCGGCGAAGAACCCCGATCTGAAAGCCGCCATTCGCGGCGCCAAGCGCGCCCATATCCCCGAAACCTATGTCAAGCGCGTGCTGGATTATGCCAGGCAGGGCTATGGCAGCATCGAATTCCCGACCTATGACACCGATTGGGACAGCGAGGCCTATGCCAGCGTTTCGGGGCAGAATTCGAACAACTCGATCCGCGTGACCGACGCCTTCCTGAGGGCGGTGCGCGATGACGCCGACTGGGCGCTCATCAACCGCGTCGATGGCAGCACCGCCAAGACGATCAAGGCGCGCGATCTGTGGGAACAGGTGGGCCACGCCGCCTGGGCCTGTGCCGATCCGGGCATCCAGTATCACGACACGGTCAATGCCTGGCACACCTGCCCCGAAGATGGCGCGATCCGCGGCTCCAACCCGTGCTCGGAATACATGTTCCTCGACGATACCGCCTGCAACCTTGCCTCGATGAACCTGCTCAAGTTCTACGAGGGCGGGCAGTTCGATTCTGAGGGCTACATGCACGCCACCCGTCTGTGGACGGTGACGCTGGAAATCAGCGTGTTGATGGCGCAGTTTCCCTCGAAGGAAATCGCGCAGCGCAGCTTTGATTTCCGCACGCTTGGCCTTGGCTATGCCAATATCGGCGGCCTCTTGATGAATATGGGGCTGGGCTATGACAGCCCCGAGGGCCGCGCCATGTGCGGCGCGCTCACCGCGATCATGACCGGCGTGGCCTATGCCACAAGCGCCGAGATGGCCGGAGAGCTGGGGGCATTCGCCGGCTATGCGCGCAACGCACAGCACATGCTGCGGGTGATCCGCAACCACCGCACCGCCGCCTATGGCAAGACCGATGGCTATGAGGCGCTCGCGGTCAAGCCGGTGCCGCTCGATCACGCCAATTGCCCCGATGCGCGGCTGGTCAAGCTGGCGATGGCAAGCTGGGACGAGGCGCTCAAGCTGGGCGAAAAGCACGGCTACCGCAACGCGCAGACCACGGTGATCGCGCCCACCGGCACGATCGGGCTGGTGATGGATTGCGACACGACGGGCATCGAGCCGGATTTCGCGCTGGTGAAGTTCAAGAAGCTGGCGGGCGGCGGCTATTTCAAGATCATCAACCAGTCGGTGCCTGCGGCGCTGGCCAAGCTGGGCTATGCCCCCGCGCAGATCGAGGAAATCGTGAGCTACGCGGTCGGCCACGGCACCATCGGCAACGCGCCGGGGATCAACCACACCTCGCTCATCGGGCACGGCTTTGGCGAGGCGGAGCTTGCCAAGATCGAGAAATCTCTGGGCGCGGCCTTTGATATCCGCTTCGTGTTCAACCAATGGACGCTGGGCGAGGAATTCTGCACGCGCGTGCTTGGCATCCCCGCCGACAAGCTTGTCGATCCGACCTTTGATCTTCTGGCGCATCTGGGCTATTCGCGCCGCGAGATCGAGGCCGCCAACGATCATGTCTGCGGCACCATGACGCTTGAGGGCGCGCCGCATCTCGACCCCGCCCATTACCACGTTTTCGATTGTGCCAACCCCTGCGGCCGCAAGGGCAAGCGCTATCTCGGGGTGGAGAGCCATATCCACATGATGGCAGCGGCGCAGTCGTTCATTTCTGGCGCGATTTCCAAGACCATCAACATGCCCAACGATGCCACCATCGAGGATTGCCAGAGGGCCTATGAGCTGTCGTGGTCGCTGGGCGTCAAGGCCAACGCGCTTTACCGCGACGGATCGAAACTGAGCCAGCCGCTGGCGTCGGCGCTGGTCGAGGATGACGACGAGGCCGCCGAGGTGCTCGAGTCCGGCAGTCAGCAGGAAAAGGCCGCCGTGCTGGCCGAAAAGATCGTCGAGAAGGTCATCATCAAGGAAATCCAGAAATCGCGCCGCGACAAACTGCCCGAGCGGCGCAAGGGTTATACCCAAAAGGCCATTGTCGGCGGGCACAAGGTCTACTTGCGCACCGGCGAATATGCCGATGGCAAGCTGGGCGAGATCTTCATCGACATGCACAAGGAGGGTGCCGGTTTCCGCGCGATGATGAACAATTTCGCCATCGCCGTCTCGGTGGGCCTGCAATACGGCGTGCCGCTGGAGGAATTCGTCGATGCCTTCACCTTTACCAAGTTCGAGCCCGCGGGCATGGTGCAGGGCAACGATTCGATCAAGAACGCCACCTCGATCCTCGACTATATCTTCCGGGAACTGGCGGTGAGCTATCTCGACCGCACCGATCTCGCCCATGTCAAACCCTCGGGTGCCAGCTTCGACGATCTGGGCCGGGGCGAGGAGGACGGCGTGAGCAACATCACCGAGATGTCGCAAGAGGCGGCCAACCGCTCGCTGCAAGTGCTCAAGCAGATCAGCTCGTCGGGCTACCTGCGCAAGCGCCTGCCGCAGGAACTTGTGGTGTTGCAGGGCGGGCAGGCCACCGGCACGACCGGGTTTGCGGGCGGCGAGATGGCGGTGGCGATCGACGCGATGACGGTCGAGACCACGTTCTCGGCATCTGCCACCGCGATTGATGCGCGCACCAAGGCAAGGATGCAGGGCTACGAGGGCGAGGCCTGCGGCGAATGCGGCAACTATACGCTGGTGCGCAATGGCACCTGCATGAAATGCAACACCTGCGGCTCCACGAGCGGCTGTAGCTGAGGGGAACGCCATGAAGCGCAAGCTGTCAGATTTCGGAATTTTGTACGAAATTTCGAAATTGCGGCGAAAAATAATGCGGGGAAAACCCTCTATTTCTGAAGCAATATCAACATCTTGAGTTGGATTTCCCGTCACATCCCGGAAGGTAGTATGG
>DISF01000041.1:0-18875 GCA_002421985.1 Roseovarius sp. UBA6217
TGCTCGAAAATCCAAGACCACCTCTACCAGCGGCGCAGCGCGTCCTCGTCCGCGTCGCGGGCGGCAACCCATGCGGGGCCGCTCGCCCCGTGCTCCTTCTTCCAGAAGGGGGCGCGGGATTTGAGGTAATCCATCAGGAATTCGGCGGCGTGGAACGCGTCGGCGCGGTGGCGCGCGGCGGTGGCCACCATCATGATCGTCTCATTCGCGGCCAGTCGGCCGAAGCGGTGCAGGATCAGCGCATCGCCGATCTGCCAGCGCCGTGCGGCTTCCTGGGCGATCTCTGCCAGCGCTTTTTCGGTCATGCCGGGGTAATGCTCGATCTCCATCGCATCGAGCCCGCCCGCCACGTCGCGCACGATGCCGGTAAAGGTTACGATCGCGCCCATCCCGTGCTGCCGCGCGGCAAAGGCATTGGCCTCGGCCCCCATATCGAAAGCGGTCTCCTGCACGCGGATATCCAACGCCTCACCCCCCCGTCATCGGCGGAAAGAACGCGACCTCGCGCACGCCCGACAGCGGCGCGTCGAAATCGGCAAGCTCCTGATCCACGGCCACGCGCAGCGCCGTCAGATCGGCAAAGGCGGCGGCGTAGCGCTCCTCGCGCGCGCGCAATTCCTCGACGAGATCGCGCACGGTGGCGGCCCCGGTCTCGACGCGCTCCCTGGGGTGGCCGATACGTTCGCGCACCCAGGCAAAGTAAAGCACATCCATCAGCGGTCATCCCTCAGATAGGGCATGGCCTTGACGAAATAATCCGCCCCGCTCAACGCCGTCAGCGCGGCGGCGAGCCATAGCAGCCAGATGCCGAGATGGCCCGCCCAGACCATGCCGCGATATTTCCACCACAGCCCGTGCAGATCCTCGACCCGACCGGCAAGGATATCGCGCACCATCGCCTGGTCCATGCCAAAGACGGACATGCCGAAATAATGCTCGAACACGCCCTGGGCAAAGAGCACGGCAATGGCCACCATCTGTGCCGTGGTCTTCCATTTGGCGAGGGTCGTCACCCGCAGCGTGCCCGCCGTATCGCCAAGATATTCGCGCAGGCCCGAGACGAAAACCTCTCGAAAGAGGATCACCGTGGCGGGCAGCACCAGCCAGGGCGACATCGAGGAATAGCCGACGATCACCATCAGCGCGATCACCACCATCGCCTTGTCGGCGATCGGGTCGAGCATGGTGCCAAGCCGTGTCACCTGTTTCCAGCTTCGGGCAAGATGGCCGTCGATCCAGTCGGTAAGCGCCGCGCTGACAAAGAGAACAAGCGCGAACCAGTCGGCATAGGGGCGGTTGAAATAGAGAAACATCACGGCAAGCCCCGGCGCCGCCAAGAGGCGCAGAACGGTCAGGATATTCGGCACGGTCCATGTCATGGCAGTGTTTCTAACCCGACCGGAGGGCGAGGGAAAGCGCGGGGTTTTCTTACTCCCCTGTCATCCTCGGGTTTGACCCAAGAACGACAGCAGCGCTCAGCCGCGCTCGTGAAAAAAATCGTAAAGTTTCTGCGCCAGCGCGCCGGACACCCCTTCCACGGCCTTGAGATCGGCGAGATTGGCACGGCTCACCGCCTTGGCGCTGCCGAAATGCGCGAGCAGCGCGCGCTTGCGCGCGGCACCTACGCCGGGCACCTCGTCAAGCGGGGTGGCACCGACAGCCTTGGCGCGTTTCGCGCGATGCGTGCCAATGGCAAAGCGGTGCGCTTCGTCGCGCAGGCGCTGGATGAAATAGAGCACCGGATCGTTGTGCCGCAGCGCCATGGGGCGCTGGCCCACGCGGTGAAATTCCTCCTTGCCGTGGTCGCGGTCCACGCCCTTGGCGACGCCCACCATGGGGATATCCGCGACGCCCATTTCGCGCATGATCCCCGCCACGGCGCTCACCTGCCCCGCGCCGCCGTCAATGAGCAGCAGGTCGGGCCAGTGCCCCTCGCGGCGATCAGGGTCTTCCTTCAGAAGGCGCTTGAAGCGGCGGGTGAGCACCTCTTTCATCATGCCGAAATCGTCGCCGGGGGTGAGATCCTCGCCGCGGATGTTGAACTTGCGGTAGCTGTTCTTCTGAAAGCCCTCTGGCCCCGCTACGATCATCGCGCCGACAGCAAAAGCGCCCTGAATATGGCTGTTGTCGTAAACCTCGATGCGCTGGGGCGGCCCCGGCAGATCGAACGCCTCGGCCAGCCCCTTGAGCAGTTTGCCCTGTGTCGCGCTCTCGGCCATCTTGCGCGCCAGGCTCTCGCGGGCGTTGCGCAACGCCGCCTCGACAAGCTCGGCTTTCTCGCCGCGTTGCGGCACGCTGAGCGTGACCCGGCGACCGAGTTTTTGTGACAGCGCCGCCTCCATAAGGTCGGGGTTCTCGATCGCGTGCGACAGGATCACGGCGCGCGGCGGCTCCTTGCTGTCGTAGAACTGGCCAAGGAAAGCCTCCATCGCCTCGGCCTCGTCCACATCCGCGCCCACGCGGGGGTAGAAATCGCGGTTGCCCCAGTTCTGGCCCGCGCGGATGAAAAAGACCTGCACACAAGCCTGCCCCTGATCGAGGTGGAGCGCCACGATATCGGCCTCGGCCACGCTGCGCGGGTTGATGCCCTGCGCCGTCTGCACCTGCGTCAGCGCCTTGATCCGGTCGCGCAGGGCGGCGGCGCGCTCGTATTCCATCGCCTGTGATGCCTGCGCCATCTCGGCGGCGAGCTTTTCCTGTATCTCGGTGGAGCGCCCCGAGAGATACCGCTCGACATCGCGCACCTGGCTTGCATAGTCTTCGCGGCTGATCTTGCCCACGCAAGGTGCCGTGCAGCGCTTGATCTGATATTGCAGGCAGGGGCGCGTGCGGCTCTCGAATACCGAATCGGTGCAATTGCGAAGCTGGAACACCCGCAGCAAATGCGCCAGCGTCCGGTTGACCGCGCCGGCGCTGGCGAAGGGGCCGTAATAGCGGCCTTTCTCGCGCCTGGCCCCGCGATGCTTCTTGATCATCGGGAAATCATGCGCGGTGACGAGGATGTTGGGAAAGCTCTTGTCGTCGCGCAGAAGGACGTTGTAGCGCGGCTTCAACTGCTTGATGAGGTTCTGCTCCAGCAGCAGCGCTTCGGTCTCGGTCGATGTGGTCAGGAACATCATCGACGCGGTCTCATGGATCATCCGCGCGATGCGCCCGCTATGGCCGGTGGGGCGCGCATAGTTCGATACCCGCGCTCGCAGGTTGCGCGCCTTGCCCACGTAAAGCACGCGCGACTGCGCATCGAGCATCCGGTAAACGCCCGGCGAGCCGTCAAGCGTGCGCAGATAGCCGCGAATCACGTCGGGGCCGGTGGCGGGCGGTGTGGGGGCGGTCTCGGTCATGGTCGAAAGGATATGATTCCCTGTGCGCGCTGCAATGTCCCGCAGTCCGGGGCAAGGGGCAAGCTGTCCACCATTCCTGTGGATAACTCTGGAGACAAATTTCGCAAGCCGGGAAAAATCCCTTTGATCCGGCGGGCTTCATCGGTATGCCCTATTTTTGGGCAATTATTTATCATGCTGATAATAAACGATAAATTTATTGGGAGTGGGCAGATTATTGAAAACATTAGGCTTTCTGTAACGGTTCCGTGAAGCAAACATGACCGGTGCAAAACTCCAACCGCAGATCATGTTTTCACTCGGGTCCGAGCACGTCCGGCGTCTGCCAGCCAAGGTGCTGCCCGCCATCCACGCAGATAAGCTGCCCGGTCACGGCGGGGGCCGCCAGCAGATAGCCTAGCGCGGCGGTGATGTCGCCCTCATCCGCCCCGCGGCCCAGCACCGTCGCCGCGCGCTGGCGGGCGAAATGCGTGTCGCTCTGGCGGTGGCCTTGCAGGGTGGGGCCGGGACCGATGGCGTTGACGCGCACGCGCGGCGCGAGCGCCTGCGCCGCCGTGCGTGTGAGCGCCCAAAGCCCCATCTTGGCAATGGTATAGGTCATGAAACCGGGGGTGAGCTTGCGCACGCGCTGGTCGATCATGTTGACAATCAGGCCCCGCGCGCGCGGCTCGCCATTGGCGTCGGTTTCGGGGGCGGGCACCGCGCGGGCCATTTCCTGCATCAGGACAAAGGGCGCGCGCAGGTTGCTTTCGATATGGCGATCCCAGCTTTCGCGGGTGGCGCTGTCGAGCGTGTCATATTCGAAGATAGAGGCATTGTTGACCAGCGTCAGGATCGGCCCGCCCAGCGCCTCGGCCGCGCGCGCCACCAGCGGCACCACCTGTGCCTCGTCGAGCAGGTCGGCGCGCAACGTCACCGCCTGCCGCCCCATGCCGCGGATCTCGGCTGCGACGGCCTCGGCCTCGGCCTCTGATGTGGCGTAATGCACCGCCACATCATGCCCCCGCCGCGCCAGATCAAGCGCCATCGCGCGGCCCAGCCGCTTGCCCGCCCCGGTTACCAGCGCGCGTGTCATCCCCCGCCCCCGCTCATGTCAACACCAAGATGACATAGCCCGTATAGGCCAAGGTCAACGCGAGTCCCCAGATCCGGTTGAGATCGCGGCACAATATCACGAACGGGATCAGCAGGAGCGAGGATGCCAGCATCACCCAAAGGTCAAAACGGAGGAATTCGGGATCGACCGGCACCGGGCTTATCAGTGCGGTGATGCCGATAATCGCCAGAAGGTTGAACATGTTGGAGCCGATCACGTTGCCCAGCGCCACATCCGCCTGCCGTCGGATCGCGGCCATGACGGTGGTGGCAAGCTCTGGCAGCGAGGTGCCAAGCGCCACCAGCGTCAGCCCGATCGCCGCCTCACGCACGCCATAACGCAGCGCAAGGATCGAAGCGTTGTCCACCAGGATATCCGCGCCCAGCGGCAAGCCGACAAGCCCCAGCAAAAGGAAGGTGATGATCTGCCACCACGGCATGTCGGGGTCTGCGCCCTCGACTTCTTCTTCGGTCGTGGCGATCAGCGCGGCGGCGGCGGCCACCTCGCGGCGATGGGCCAGCGCGTTGCGCAGCGCATCGCCCAGCATCAGCCCCAGCGCCCCCAACAGCACCAGCCCGGCGATCCAGTCGAACGTGCCGCGATACGCCAGCGCGATGAACAGCACGCTCGCCGCCAGCATCTGGAGATAAGAGCGCCGGCATTTGCACAGGCTTGTGTGCATCACCGCGATCATCGCCGGAATGCCCAGAACCAAAAGTGCGTTGGCGGTGTTGGAGCCGACCACGTTGCCCAGCGCCAGCCCCGGCTTGTCGGCCAGCGCCGCGTTGACAGAAACCAGCAATTCGGGCGCCGACGTGCCAAAGGCCACCACCGTCAGGCTGACGATGAGCGCCGGAATGCCGATCCGCAGCGCGAGGTTCACCGCCCCCTTCACCAGCGCATCTCCTGCCAGCAGCAGAATGACGAGACCAAGGCCAACCATGATCCAGGGCATCATGCGCGCGGGCCTTTCTCGCAGGAACACGGCCCCTTGCCGATCCGGTAACGCCCGCATTTTCGGCATTTCGCGGCCTCAAGCCGCTTTTGCCCCGGAAAGCGCAGGCGACCGAACATCGCCAGCACGCCCATGCCCACGAGAAACAGCAAGACGATCTTGACGATCATGTCAAAGCCCGAACCGGGCATAGTGCGCCCGGTCCTCGATCGCGGCCAGCGCATCCTGTGCGACATGCGCGCCGAAGCGCGACAGAATCCCCCGCCTGCGCCCATAGCGCATCAGGCGCACCTTGTCGCCATAGACCTCTTTCATGCGCGGCACCAAATGGCCGAACCCGTCAGCAAGGCCAAGCGCGATCGCCTTGCCGCCGAGCCAGAACTCGCCCGAGAAAAGATCGGCATTGTCGTCGAGCCGGTCGCCGCGCCGATCCTTGACATGGGTGATGAAGGCGGTGTGGATATCGTCGAGAACGCGCTTGAGCCGGGCCACATCCTCGCGCTTTTCCGGCAGGAACGGATCAAGCGTGCTTTTCGAGTGGCCGGCGGTATAAACGCGCCGTTCCAGCCCTTGCCTGCGCAGGAACACATCCGCCCCGAACCCCGCCGAGATCACCCCGATGGAGCCAAGGATCGACGAGGGATCGACGCGGATATCATCCGCCGCCGCCGCCAGCCAATAGCCGCCCGAGGCGGCCACATCCTCGACAAAGGCGTGAACGGGAATGTTCTTTTCCTCCGCCAGCCGCCGTATCCGCGCCGCGATCAGCGAGGATTGCACCGGAGAACCGCCGGGCGAATTGATTTCGAGCGCCACAGCCGCGGGCTTGCCACGGCGAAAGGCCTTTTCGATCACCGGGGCAAGCGCCTCGTCGCTGAGGCCCGCGCGCGCGCCCGAGCCGATCACCCCGGCAAGGCGGATGACGGCAACCCGAGGTGGCTTTTTGAGAAAGGGGACAAGATGTCTCATGCGGCCCGATGTAGAGTGCGCGCGCGCGACAAACAAGGCGGCGCTGCACCCTGAATGGCCAGGCGCGGATTTTCTGTCGCGTCCGGGCGGTATCGCCCGTCACCGACCAAGCCGCCCCGCCGCGCGCACTGCGCGTTCCAGCGCATCGAGAAACCGCGAGCGGTCGGCCTTGGTGAACCCTTTGCCGCCGCCCTGCCGGAACGGATCGGCGGCGCGGATATCGGCCATCAGGTCGCGCGTGGCCAGCACATTGCCGATATTGGCCTCGGTGAGCGCCTCGCCGTTATGCCTGAGCACCAAGGCCCCCGCCGCCACGCATTTCGCCGCCAGCGGGATATCCCCCGTCACCACCACATCGCCCGGCCCGGCGCGCCCGGCGATCCACATATCGGCCACGTCAGGGCCATCGGCGACGATCACCATCTCCACCAGCGGATTGCGCGACGGGCGCAAGCCCCCGTTGGAGACCAGATACATCCGCAGCCCGTGCCGCGTGGCAACCCGCTCGGCCTCGTCCTTGACCGGGCAGGCATCGGCGTCGATATAAATGGTCACAGCGTCTCCCTGTCATGCACGAGGCAGTCAGCGCACCTGCGCGCCAAGGCGTGAAACATCGCGTAAAAGCTGCTGCCGACGCTCCGCCCAAGCTGCGCCTGAAAAGGTTTTCGACCCTGCGGGATCAGCCATTGTGCGATCTTCAAAAAAACCGCCTGCAAGCTTGGGGTCAGGCCACAATGCCACCGAGGATCTCCGATGTCAGGCGTCCTGCGCAGCGCTGCCATAGCCGCAATAGGCCGACAATTCCTGTGCCATGTCGCTGGTCATCCCGGTCAACTCGGCAAGGCCTGACTTGCTGCGCTCAATCGGGATGCCAAGCGCCAGAGCTCCCAGAATGTCACCGTCGCGGTTTAGGATCGGTGCCGCGATTCCGGCCACTTCCGGCAGAAAATGGCCCTGCGTTGTCGCCACCATCTCGCGCCGCACCCGTTCCAGCGTGGCCCAAAAGTCTTCGGGCCGCAGGGGCGGTTCGAGCGGCTCGGGACCGGCCATGAGCGTCTCGAGATACCGCTCGACGCGCGCCCTCGGTTGCCAGGCCAGCAGAACCTGACCCGCCGCCGTGCAATAGAGCGGCCGCGTGGTGCCCACCGGAACTGTGTAACGCACTGCCTGATCGCACTCGCACTTGTCGATATAGACCAGGTTCTTCGTCTCCCAGTCGATCACCGACAGAAGGGCCGTCTCGTGCGAGCGGTCGGCCAGATTGCGCAAAATCGGCTGCGCCATCCGGACCAGCGAAAAGCCCGGCAGGATGACGGCGGCCAGGCGGTGCGCCGACGGGCCAAGAACGTAGCGGCCGCTGGAATTTTCAAGGTAATGATGTTCGGACAGCGTCCGCAGCACTCCGAGAAGGCTGCTTTTGGGCAGGTCGAGATCCTGGCTCATCCGCGTCAGCGATACCGCCTCGGACTGCATCGCGACATATTCCAGAATCTTCAGCGTGCGAATAAGGGGCCGTGGGCGCTGATGGCTGCGTTCGGGCATGGCGTCGTCGTCATCCTCGCGTATCTCAAAGTTGGGCGGGCACGTCCCTCATGACGCCAGCGGTCGTGGCTTGTGCGTCGGTTGACACGATTCCCCGCCGTTCTCTACATACCCGGAGGCCCGACCGGAAGCAGGGCAAGGCGATCATGTTGCAAATACCCCGCCGCCGCCCAAAACCGCAGAACGCGTACCGTCCGCCCGGTCCCACCGGCGCGACCTTGATGACCACGGCCCCCGGATCGCCAAGGGACTGCGCGCAGACCGGCCCGGCCAGACCCTTCGACAGGTCAAGAACGGAAACACCCTGCAACGCGCCGAAGCGCCTGGAAGGCCCCCGCGTCCTCATCCACGGCGGTGGCCGCCTTGGTATCGACGGTCATCCTGCCCCTTCGGTTTCTTTGTTTTGGCGGTCCTGAACAGTCCGGGCGGTGGCGCGCACCTCCTCGACAACCTCGGGGTTGACGAGTGACGACAGATCTCCCGCGGGTTGATCCAGGACCGCGGCGCGGACCACGCGGCGCATGACTTTCATGTTGCGCGTCTTGGGCAGGTCCGAGACGGCAAGTATGAAGCGCGGCCGGAACGGCACGCCCAGCCCGGCCACAACCGCCGCTTCAAGCTCCGCCGCCAACTCCGGGCTCCAGGTTTGTCCATCGACCAGCACGACGAGGCAGACGACCGCCTGCCCCTTGACCGGATCAGGCAGGCCGATGGCCGCCGCTTCGGCCACCTTTCCGGTCGCGCTCAGCAGACCCTCGATTTCGGACGGGCCGGTGCGCTTGCCCGCAATCTTCAGCGTGTCGTCCGAGCGACCGATGATGTACCAGGCCCCATCGGCATCCATCCGGGCGCGATCACCCTGATGCCAGACGCCGGGTATCTCGGTCCAGTAGGCCTCAAGATAGCGCGCGTCGTCGTTCCACAGGCTGCGGGTGAGGCCTATCGAGGGCTCGCGAAGGACCAATTCGCCGGTTTCGCCCAACGGCACCGGGTTTCCTCCGGTATCCACGATATCAGCCCCCATTCCGGGGATCGGACCGCTGAAAGCGCCGGGCTTCATCGGCGTCAGCACGTTGCCCGACAGGATTCCGCCGCCAACCTCGGTCCCGCCGGAATAGTTCAGGATCGGCACCCGCTTGCGGCAGACCTTCTCGAAGGTCCACCACCAGGCATCCGTCGTCCAGGGCTCGCCCGTGGAAGCACAAACACGCAGCGAGCCGAGATCGTAGCTCTCGACCCCGCCGCCGCCGCTGCGGATGAATCCGCGCGACATGCTGGGCGCGAGGCCTAGGAAGCTGATCGAATGCTCGTCGATCAGCCGCCACATGCGTCCGGGGTCGGGGTAGTCGGGTCCGCCTTCCGCAATCAGCATGGTGGCGCCGTGCAAGGTCGTGCCAACCGCCAGCAGCGGCCCCACCAACCAGCCCATGTCGCTGAGCCACAACAGCCGGTCGGAGGGTTTGACATCCATGATCAGGCCGAGGTCCAGCGCCATCTTGGCGGCAAAGCCGCAATGGCTGTGCACCGTGCCCTTGGGCTTGCCGGTGGTGCCGGAGGTGTACATGAGCATCAAAGGCTCCTCGGCGTCCATCTCCTCGGTTTCGACAGGTGCCTCGGGCAGCACGGCCATCTCGTCAAGCCAAAGATCACGCGGTGCCTGCATCGCGACCGGCGTGTTCGCGTGGCGCACCACGATGACCCGCGCGAGTTGCGGCAACGCGGGAGCCGCCTCGTCCATGGTGGCCTTGAGCGGCACCACCGCGCCGCGCCGCCAGGTTCCGTCGGCGGTGATGACGAACCGCGCACCGGCATTGCCCAGCCGGTCGATCAGCGCTCCGGCCCCAAAGCCCGAGAACATCGGCAGTGCGATGGCGCCGATCTTGGCCACGGCGAAGAAGGCCACGATCGCCTCGGGGATGTTGGGCAGGAACAGCCCCACCACATCGCCCCGCCTGCAGTCCTCGCGGCGCAGTCCGGCGGCCAGCGCGTCGATCCGGGCGGAAAGCTCGCGGTAGGAAAGGCGTCGTATCTCGCCACCCTCCCCTTCCCAGACCAGCACTTCCTTTTCCCATACCGGCGTGTCGCGGTGCCGCTCGACGCAACTGGCGACCACATTGGTGGTGCCGCCCACACACCACCGCGTGAAGGGCACCCCGCGTGCGGTATCGAGCACCTGCTCGTAGGGCCGGAAGAAGTGGAGCCGCTGCGCGATCGTGTTCCAGAACCACACGGGGTCCTCGTCGGCACGCGCAAGCAATGCGTTGTAATCGGCAAGCCCGTGTTCATCGAGAAACGCGCGCAGGTTGCTTTTCTCGCAAAGCTCCTTCGGCGGATGCCACACATAGTCTTCGCTGGCCCGGTCCGATGCCGTGGTCATGATCGTTGCCCTCCTTGCGCGCTCTCCTGACTTGTTTCCGCCCCGGCCTCGGCGGGCAGGCGAAGAACCCCGGCCCGGACGAGATCGGCAATCTCCGTCTCGCCGACGCCCGCATCGCGCAGCACCTCGACCCCGTGCTCTCCAAGACGCGGGGCCGGAGAGGGGGCCGGGGCCTCTGCCTCGCCTTCCCAACGCACGGCACCGCGCAGACGCAGGATACGGCCCTCGGTCGGATGGTCCTCCTCGCGAACCAGGCCGACCGCCTTGATCTGCGGGTCGTCGATGAGCGATTCCAGGGTGTTGGTGCGCATCGCCGGAACGTCCGCCGCCTCGAACGCGGCCAGCCATTCGGCGGTGGTGCGGGCGGTGAGGTGTTTCCCGACGATCTCGTAGAGCGCGGCGATGTTCGCGCTGCGCTCATAAAGCTTGGCAAAGCGCAGATCTTCGCCCAGTTCCGGCACGCCGATGGTCCGAAACAGCGATTGCCACTGGCGATCAGTGTAAGG
Source organism: Roseovarius sp. UBA6217 (assembly GCA_002421985.1). Classification (GTDB taxonomy): domain Bacteria; phylum Pseudomonadota; class Alphaproteobacteria; order Rhodobacterales; family Rhodobacteraceae; genus Roseovarius. The sequence continues at coordinate 10,787 of DISF01000041.1, forward strand.
CAGCACGCCGATATGCCCATCCAAGGTTCGGAACGGCCGCCGGTACGGGTTGAGATGGCGGGGATAGCCCATTTCGCCCTCGGGCGGCACGAAGCTGTGACCATAAAGGTGGTCGCCCAGCACGAACCCCGCCAGCGCCTCGAACATGGGAACGACAACGCTCTGGGCCTTGCCGCTGCGCAACTGCGCCACCACCGCCGCCAGCACAGCCTCGGCCGCAAAAAGCCCGACAATCCGGTCGGCCATTGCCAGCGGCACATACTGCGTTTCGCCGCCCGAACGGTGCATCAGGTCGGGCAGCGCCACAAGGCCCTGGATCAGATCGTCATAGGCCGGGCGGTCCGTATAGGGCCCGCCGCGATCAAAGCCGAGGATCGCGCAATGCACGACGCCCGGATTGATGCCCCGGAGGTCCTCGAAGGACAGCCCCAGTTTCCTGGCAGCGGGATCGCGCATGTTGTGGATCACCACGTCGGCACGCGCCACCAACTTCTCGAAGACCGGCCGCGCCTCGGGGCGGCGCAGGTCAAGCGCCAGGCTGCGCTTTCCGGCACCAAGGCCAAGGAACATCGAACTCATCTTCGCGTGCCGTGCCGGGCCGACATTGCGGATCGGGTCGCCGTCTGGCGCTTCCAGCTTGGTGATATCAGCCCCGTATTCCGCAAGGATCTGGGTCGCGTAGGGCCCTGTCCCCATGGTCGTGAGGTCGAGCACACGGATCCCGTCCAGCAGCCCCGTCATGGTTTCGCCCTCCCCGTCGGACTGTCCGCAACCACCGAATCCCTCAAAAGCTCCTCGACCGCCGCAGGCGCGAACCCAAGAGTCGCAAGGATTTCCCGCGTGCCCGCCCCGGCCTCCGGTGCCGGTGCGCGGATCTGGGGCTTCCGCCCGTCAGCCGAGGCCGGAAAGGCCGAAAGGTGATGCCCCGCCACGTCCCGCACAAAGCCACGCGCGCGGACATGATCGCTCGCCACCGCCTCGGCGGGAAAGAGACACAGGTTCGCGGGCACACCAGCGGCCTCGAACCGTGCCATCCAGTCAGCCGCATCGCGCCGCACGAAGGTTTCACTCAGCGCGGCGAACAGCGCATCGCCATGGGCGCGGCGGCCAGCGTCAGTGTCAAAGCGGCTTTCCAGGATCATCGGCATGTCAGCCTCCATGACGGTGCGAAACCTCTGCCAAAGATGCTCTTCTGTGCCCACACCGAGCGCAATCTCGCGCCCGTCGGCGGTGGCGAATAGATCGTTTGTCGGATAGGGTGAAGCGCCGGTGGCGCCATCGGCATCAAGCCCGTGGCGCATCGAAACGCCGAACAGCACCGCATCCATCAGCGCAACGTCGAGCATCATGCCGCGCCCTGTGCTCCGGCACTCGTTGAGCGCGGCGAGGATCGCGATGACGGCGTTCCCCGCGCCGAGAAGGTCGGCCACCGGCAGCCCCGACCGGCGCGGCCGGCCCGTCCAGTGGCCCGAAAAGGCGAAGGCCCCGCCGGCGGCAAGGAAATTCAGGTCGTGTCCCGGTGCATCGCGCCACGGGCCGTTTTGGCCATAGCCCGAAACCGAACAGCTGATGATCTGCGGATTCACCGCCGACAGGCTGGCATGGTCGATCCCGAGCCGTGCGGCGACGCCGGGCCGAAAGCTCTCAATCGCCACGTCGCCCCAGCGGGCCAGCCGCTCCACCACCGCCGCGGCACCATCGCGTTTCAGGTCGATCGCCAGACTGGTCTTGCTCCGGTTGGCAGCATGGAGAATTGGTGCCAGCACCTCACGGTGGCGCACGCCCTCACCGGCAAGAGGCTCAACCTTGATCACCTCGGCACCGAGATCGGCAAGGATCGCCCCGGCCAACGGCCCCGGCAGAAGCGCCGAGAAATCGACGACGCGCACCCCGGAGAGCGGCTGCCAGGCCGAGGCTGGCCCGGATTGCGACGCGGTAGCGGCTGTGTCAGTCATGGCGTTTTCCCTTCTTTGCGGTCCCGCCCCCACGGAAGGCCGACCCTCGTTTGCCCGGTGGTATCAGTTTGGCATCTGGTTGGGCAACCAAAGGACAATCTCCGGCATCAGGCCAAGCAACAGCACCATGCCCATCATGCACAGGAAGAACGGCAGGATGCCCGCGAAGATCTCATGCACCGGCTGCCCAGTATAGCGCGCCACGACAAAGACATTGAGGCCCAGGGGGGGCGTGATCATTCCCACCTCGGCCACCATCACCACCATCACCCCAAACCAGATCGGATCGAAGCCCAGCGACACCACTACCGGCAGCATCACCGGAACGGTGAGGATCAGGATTGCAATCTGGTCGAGAAAACAGCCGAGGATCAGGTAGATCACCAGGATCACCAGCAAGATCACGTAGCTTGATACGTCCAGTCCGCCGACCCAGCTTGCGATGGCCGTGGTGGTCTGGGTGAGGGTGAAGAAATAACCGAAAATATGCGCGCCGAGGATGATAAAGGCGATCATGCAACTGACCCGCGCGGCGTTGAGCAGTGCCCGACCGGCGTCGCGCAGCGACAGCCGTCCCTGCACCGCGCCCAGCACAAATGCCGCGAAGGCCCCCATCGCCGAGGCTTCTGTGGGCGTCGCGACTCCGGCATAGAGAACGCCTGTTACCGCGCCGAAGAGGATCAGCATGGGCAGCGTCACCCGCAGCACCGATATCTTCTCGGACCAGCGGTAAGGATGACCTGACGGCATCGCCTTTGGCCGGAGCAGCGACATGGCGACGGTCAGCCCGACCAGCGCCAGCACCACCAGAATACCCGGCACCATACCGGCGATCAGCAGCTTTCCAACGCTGACATCGGCGATGATCGCATACAGCACCAGTGCGATCGAGGGCGGTATCAGGATTGCCAGCGTGCCGGTGATGGCGACCAACGCCCCGGCAGTGCGCAGCGAATAGCCCTGTCGCATCATCGCCGGAATCGCGGTGGATGAAAGTGTTGCCGCCGATGCGGTGCTCGACCCCGAGATTGCCCCGAACATGGCACCCGCCAGGACGACCGCCACCCCCAGCCCGCCCGGAACCCGCCCGACCCAGACCACGGTGGCGTCAAACAGTTCGTCGGCGATGCGCGATTTGATGATGAACTCCGCCATCAGGATGAACATCGGAATGGTGATGAGCTCGTAGGAATTGACCGACGAGATGGTGGAAGACTTGACCATCCCCATCACCAGATCGAGCCCGCCCACGGCGAAAAGTCCGGCCACACCCGATACCGCCATTGCAAGGGCCACGGGCATCCCCATCGCAAGCAACAGCACCAGAAGAAGGCTCCCCAAAGTCGCAATCATCGGTCGTCCTCCTCGGACCGCGACCCGGCAGCGGGGGCGGATCGGTGTGCATGTTGGTCCGCGGAGTCGGGCACATGACCCTCTCCGCCGCTCACCAGATCGGCAAAATGGATCATCATGCGCAACAGTAGAAGCCCGATCCCCAGAGGCACGAGGATATAACTGGCCCACATCGGCCAGGCGACGACACCGGGGATTGTCTCGTCCCGAACCACCGCCCGTACGGTGGACTGCCAGCCGGTCACCACCATCGCCAGCAGAACCGGGATAACCATGAGCGCGCTCGCCGCGTCCGCCCATCGCCGCACATTGCGGCTCATCCGGCTGCGAAACAGGTTCACCGCCACATGCCCGCCGTGTCGGAAGGTTTCAGACACGGCGAGCAAGGCAGCACCCACCATCAGGAAGTTGGCAACCAGATCATAGCTCCAACTCAGCGGCGCGCGGAACACATAGCGCATCCCCACGTCGAGCACGACGACGAGCATCATGGACACCATGCACAGGCTGGCCCCGAAAATCGAAATGCGCTCCAGCCCGCTAACCGCCCGGTTCGCCAAGGATAGCCAAGCCATCTGCACCTCCCTTCAGTGCGTCTTCGAAGTCGCGCCGCCGACCACCCGGGTCAGGTCTGGGCCGGACGCTTCATCATCAGCCCGACGCGGTGCACCTTTACCACCATCTCGTCGCGCTGGTTGAAGCCGCGCGTCTCGAAATGGACAATCCCCCGATCGGGGTTTTTCTTCGATTCCCGCCGGTCGGTGATCTCTGTCTCGGCACGCAGCGTGTCACCGATGAAGACGGGCTTGGGAAAAGTGATCTCGTCGAAACCGAGATTGCCGAGCGTTGTCCCCAACGTCAGGTCGCCCACGCCCACGCCTACCACGAGGCCCAGCGTGAAGATACTGTTGACCAGGCGCCGCCCGTAGATGGTGTTCTTGCAGAACTCGTCGTCGAGATGCAGCGGCTGCGAGTTGTAGGTGAGCGCGGAGAACAGCAGGTTGTCGGTTTCCGTCACCGTGCGGGTGATCGCGTGACGGAAGACCATGCCGGGTTCGAGCTCTTCGTAGTACTTTCCGGATACGGTGCTTTGCATTGCGGGCTCCTCTTTTCTCTTTTCACGTCGTTGGTGATGGGTTCAGTCCGTTTCGCCGGCCCCCTTGGCCAGGGCGACGACCGCACGGGCGGTCTGGACATGGGCGAGATCGATGTGGTCGCCATCGTAGATCACCGCGCCCACGCCCTTCGCAGCCGATGCTTCATAGGCCTCGATCATGCCCTTGAAATAGCGGATCTCCTCGGCCGACGGGGTGTAGGCGCGGTTGACCACCTCGACATTGCTGGGATGCAGGATCATCTCTCCGACGAAACCGTGGGCGCGGTTGCGGCGGGCGTAGAGGTCGAGCCCCTCGAGATCGTGGACATCCTGCCAAAGCCCGCCCAGCGGCATTTTTCCGGCAGCCCGCGCGGCCATTACCGTGCGCTGCCACATGTAGAGAGTCTCGGTGCCCTCGGGACTCCAGGAGATGCCGAGGGCGCGCGCGGAATCGCCGTTCTTCGCGCTGGCGCCGCAAATTGCGCTGACGCGCGGATTTTGCGCGATCTCGTAGGCCGTCTGCATCGAGCGGGCGGTCTCCAGTGTCGGGACCAGCGCGATGCGGCCAAGCTCCAAGCCGTTTCGCAACTCGGCCTCGTGAACCAGCGCGGAGGCGATCTGAATGTCTTCCGGCCCGCCCGGCTTGGACAGTACCAGCCCTTCGAGCCCTTCGCGCGTCACGGCAAGGACATCCTCAAAATCGTACATGGCGGGCGAGCGGTTGACGCGCACATAGATGCGCTGGCCTGCGGCAGCGAGGCCGGAAATCTTGTTGGCGACCAGCGCCCGCGCCGCAGCCTTGTGATCGGGGGGCACGCTGTCTTCGAGGTCGAGAATGACCGCATCGGCACCATAGCCTGCGACCCGGTCGATCCAGCTTTCGCGGTGGCCGGGAACGAAAAGGAACGAGCGGATCGGCCGCATCGAGGATCGGGAAAGGTCTGTCATCTCGGATCTCCAGTGTCCCTGCGCGCGACCGCCGCGGCGGGAATAATCAATCTGTCGGGCGGGTTTGACCAAGGGTCCGTACGCCGGAAGCGGCATCGCGCTTCCGGCGAAAGGTCTGCCTCAGTTCTTCGCAGCGATCCGCTCAACCGCTGCGGTAAAGGCTTCAACCGCCTCGGCTCCATGTTCGCCAACAGATGCGGCCCAATCGGCGGCAACGGCAGCGGTTCGCTCTATCCAGCGAGCCGTCTCTTCGGCGCTGAGCGTGATGACCTCGAGTCCGGCTTCGTCGACCATCCGGTCACGCACCAACGATTCGTTTTCGGCCATCCAGGCGCAGTTGTTTTCGGCGGCGGCGACACCGTGGCGCAAGAATGCCGTCTGGATGTCGTCAGGCAGAGCGTCGAACTTGTCGCGGTTCATCAAGAGGACAACATGGGTGCTTCCCATGCTGACCCCCTCGGTGCTGTGCTTGAACACCGTCTGCAGATCATAGGGCGGCATCCCGGCGTAAAGAAAAAGTGCGCCATCCACAGTGCCGCGCTGCGCCGCCTGGAACAGTTCGACCGAGGGCATACGCACCGCTGCCGCGCCCAACGCCCGCGCCGTCAGGTCCATCGCCGCGCCCGTGGTGCGCAGCCTGAGGCCCGCAAAATCCTCCAGCTTCTCGACCTTGCGGGTTGCGGTGACAACATTGTAGGTCGACAGGCTGGCATTGTAGATCGCGCGCACGCCGTTCGGCTCGAAATCCACCTTGTCAAACAGCGCGCCTTCCCGGGACAGTTCCATCGAGGCCCGGCTGGCGACGCAGATATCCGTGAACAACCCAGGCAGTTCCGCCACGCCGGACACCGTAATCTGGGTCGGATGGTAGGAGGTGGCGGTAAAGACCAGATCGGCGACCCTGTTCGAAACGAGGTCGAGGCCCTCGGCCGCCTTGCCGAGTTGCTGCGCGGGGTAGATCGTGAAATCGACCCGGTCGCCAAGATCTTCCTTCAACCCGGCGACCCAGATATCGAGCCCGTGCTCGATCAGGTAGTGCGTGGGCGGAAACGCGTGGGATATCTTGAGTTCGATAGTGTCTTGCGCGCCGGCGGCACCGACCGCAAGCGCAGTGGCGAGCGAAAAGCCCAAGGCCGCGCCTTTGATTGAGATGTTCATCTGGCTCCCTTTCTGCTGCAGGGTCCTCCCCCTGCAAACTGTTGCGACTTGTCCCGTTGTCCCGGTCGTTCGGCATCAATGCCGGGCGGACCGTCGCCCTCCTCCCACAGTCAATCTCCTCCCCCGGAGACGCGACAGATCGTTGCGGTTTAGTAGGATTTCGGCAGTCCGAGTTGCTTCTCGGCAATGTTGCTGAGGACAAGTTCGGTCGAAATCGGGGCGATGCGCAGGATCATCACTTCGCGCAAAAGCCGCTCGACGTCATATTCCTTCGCATACCCAAAGCCGCCATGCGTCAGGATCGCCCGCTCGCAAGCGAAGAAGGCGGCCTCGGAGGCCAGCACCTTCGCGGCATTTGCCTCGATCCCGCAGGGTTCGCCCCGGTCATATTGCGTGCCCGCCTTGAAGCCCATGAGATTGGCCGCCTCAAGCTGCGCCCAGGCACGGGCCAGCGGGTGCTGAATGCCCTGATTCTGGCCGATGGGGCGATCAAAGACGATCCGCTCATTGGCGTATTTCGCTGCCCGGGCCAGCGCGTAGCGGCCAATACCCACGCATTCGGCCGACACCAGCACCCGCTCGGCGTTCATCCCGTGCAGAATGTGTCGGAACCCCTTGCCCTCTTCACCGATCATGTCCGCCGCTGGCACCGGCAGATCCTCGATGAACAACTCGTTGGAATCCACTGCCTTGCGGCCCATCTTGTCAATTTCGCGGATATCCACATAGTCCCGGTCAAGCTTGGTGTAGAACAGGCTGAGTCCATCGGTCGGGCTCTTGCACTCCTCGATCGGCGTGGTGCGGGCAATCAGCAACATGTAATCGGCCACCTGGGCGGTCGATATCCACACTTTCTGGCCGCTGACGTAATAGGTGTCGCCCTTGCGCACAGCCCGCGTCTTGAGCTTGGTGGTGTTAAGCCCCGTGGTCGGCTCGGTCACCGCGAAGCAGGCCTTGGTCTCGCCCTTGATGAGCGGGGTCAGCATCCGTTTCTTTTGATCTTCGGTGCCAAAGGCGACCACTGGCGACAGGCCAAAGATGTTCATATGCACCGCCGACGTGGCGCTGAGTCCGCCTCCGCATTCGGCAATCGCCTGCATCATCACCGCCGCATCGGTGATCCCCAGACCCGCGCCACCATAGGCCTCGGGCGTGGCGATCCCCAGCCAGCCGTTTTCGGCCACGGCATGGTAAAATTCCTCGGGAAAGCCACCCTTGGCATCCCGCTCCCGCCAGTATTCCGGCGGGAAATTCCCGCACATCTCCATGACCGAGTCGCGGATCGCGCGCTGGTCGTCAGTCATCCGGTAGTCCATTTTCCCCTCCCGCCGCGGCCGCGCCCCTCCGGCTTCCGCCGAAGCCGCCCACGCGCCCTAGTTAAAAAATCCGAACAATATTCGAAATTCTAAATCAACCTTCCACCACGCTCCCGATTCGTCAACCCCAACAGCAACCCTGAGCAGCGTGATTCAAAGAACCGCAGGGACTGATCTGTTGTGATGGGTTTTATTGGTCGTTGCCGAAGACGGAGGCGGCGGTCATGGATGGACGGACAGAGGTGGTCTTGGATTTTCGAGCA
>DISF01000041.1:18978-26511 GCA_002421985.1 Roseovarius sp. UBA6217
CGTCCATGGATATCTTGACCTTAGCCGCTTTCAGCACATCGGTGAACTCAGTGCTGGTAAATTGATTGCCTTGGTCGGAGTTGGAAATCTCCGGTGGACCATAGGTTGCCAGACAACTGGTCCGAAGTTCCGCGACCACCTTTCCCGGTAGGGCGCACCGGAGGGCGGGTCGATGAGAGTTGCACCCGCGAGGGTGAAGGCATGGCCGTCCATGCCTTCCCGGTGCCCCCGCGCGCGGCGATCGGCAAGCGCTGCTTCTCAGCCCAGCAGCCGCCGCGCCACCACCTGCGCCTGAATCTCTGCCGCCCCCTCGAAGATGTTGAGGATGCGCGCGTCGCACAGGATGCGGCTGATCGTGTATTCGAGCGCAAAGCCGTTGCCGCCGTGGATTTGCAGCCCGTTATCGGCCACCGACCACGCCACCCGGGCACCCAAGAGCTTGGCCATGCCCGCCTCGAGATCGCAGCGATGGCCGTGATCCTTTTCCCAGGCCGAGAAATAGGTGAGCTGCCGCGCCACCATGATTTCCACCGCCATCATCGCGAGCTTGCTCGCCACGCGGGGAAACGCGATCAGCGGCTTGCCGAATTGCTTGCGGTCCTGCGCATAGCGCATCGCCACATCGAGCGCCGATTGCGCAACGCCGATGGCGCGGGCGGCGGTCTGGATACGGGCGCTTTCGAACGTCTCCATGAGCTGTTTGAAGCCCTTGCCTTCCTCGCCGCCCAGCAGGTTCTCGGCCTTCACGTGGAAATCGTCGAAGGCAAGCTCGTATTCCTTCATGCCGCGATAGCCCAGCACCTCGATCTCGCCGCCGGTCATGCCGGGGGTGGGGAAGGGGGCCTCGTCGGTGCCCGGCTCTTTCTCGGCCAGAAACATCGACAGGCCGCGGTGATCGGTGGTGTCGGGGACCGTGCGCGCCAGCAGCGTCATGACATGGGTGCGCGCGGCATGGGTGATCCAGGTCTTGTTGCCGGTGACCTTCCAGTCGCCATTCTCGTCACGCCTGGCGCGGGTGCGCAAGGCCCCGAGGTCAGAGCCGGTATTGGGCTCGGTAAACACCGCCGTGGGCAGCGTCTCGCCGCTGGCAAGGCGCGGGAGCCATTTTTCCTTTTGCGCCTGCGTGCCGCCGCACAGGATCAGTTCGGCGGCGATTTCGGAGCGGGTGCCAAGGCTCCCCACGCCGATATAGCCCCGGCTGAGTTCTTCCGAGACCACGACCATCGACGCCTTGGAAAGGCCAAGCCCGCCATATTCCTCGGGGATGGTGAGGCCGAACACGCCCATTTCGGCCAATTCCTCGATGATCTCCATCGGGATCAGCTCGTCCTTGAGGTGCCACTCATGGGCGTGCGGCTCGACGCGATCCACCGAGAAGCGGCGGAATTGCTCGCGGATCATCTCAAGCTCGTCATCAAGCCCGGTGCGGCCCACGGTGATCTCGGCGGGGCGTTCCTGCATCAGCGCGACGAGGCGAAGGCGCGCGGCCTGCGTGTTGCCCCGCGCGATGAGCGTCTGCACCTCTGGCGTGCGGAAGGCCGCCAGGGCGGCCTCGTCAAGGCCAAGATCGGCGGGGCGGGCGATCTCGCTCTGGTTCATGGGGATGCCGCCGTCGATCTGCGCGAGGTATTCGCCGAACGCGATCTGAAGGATCAACTGTTCGACCTCGCCCAACTCTCCTTTTTCTTCCAGTCTCTTGGCCCATGCCTGCATCTGGCGCAGAGATTCGACATAGGTGGCGAGCCAGGCAAGCCCGTGGGTCGCGCCCTGCGCCGCGTCCATCGCCGCGCCTGAAATGCGGTCGCCCTCGACCACCATGGCGCGCACGGCCGCGCGTGCCTGTTCCAGAAGGGTTTCGGCGGCGGGGACCGCCGCGCCGGTGAGCGCCGAAAGGCCGCTCAGGAGGATGGGCTGCGCCATTGCGATATCCTGTCCGTCATGTGCCATGTCTCATGTCCTCTCAGTGGTGCCGCGCTTCTATCTATTATGCAGGTGCGGCGCAACTATTATACCAATTGTCGCAGGTTTTCGTTCTAAAATTGCGTATTGATTTTCCGCCGTCTGGCGCTATCGGCGCGTTGAAACTTTGGGATTGGAATGTGTCTACCTGCTCCATCCCGGATGATCACACAGACCCTCGGCCCGATGCTCGCGGTCGAGGGCGTGACCGATTTCGCGTTCGACGCGCTCATCGACGAGGGGCGCGCCCCCTTCGAGGCCGCGCGCGACGACGCCATCGCCGCTGAGGGTCACACGGTCAGAGGCGTCTTCCGGTTCAAATACCCCGGCCTCAGTTCAGCCGGCAAAGCGCGCCCCCGCGCAGGATCGAGGTGACATAGGCCCCCTCGGCATCGTCGCGGATCGCATAGCCGTAGCCGCGCAGCCGGTGCCGCCACTCGCGCTCTGATACGGCCTTGACGCGCTCGCCCATCACGAAATCGCGGATATCATCGGTGCTTTCAACTCTCATCGTTTCCGTCCCTGATACGGTTGCTGGATGATCCACCGATAACCACGCGCCGTGGCAACAATCGTGCCGGATTGTGGCCCGCGCGTGGAAATGTCGGGGCCGTGTCTTGCCCACGGTTTCCCTTGATCCCGCCCAATGCTGCGGGCAAGAGGTTGCGCAACGCATCACCGGGGCAAGAGGGGTAAGGGATGAACGGGCAGCCGGGTATCCATTCACGGCGCAATCTGCTCGCGGCTCGCGCCAGTCATGCAGATCGCCCGCACCGCGCGATCCGCGACGAGGGAATGGCGCAACCCGCATGATCGATGCGCTTGTCATCGGGGCCGGGCCTGCGGGGCTCATGGCGGCGGGCGAGTTGGCGCGCGCCGGGCTGCGCGTGACGCTGGCCGAGGCCAAGCCCTCGGTCGGGCGCAAATTCCTGATGGCCGGGAAATCGGGGCTGAACCTCACCAAATCCGAGCCGTTCGAGGATTTCCTTGCCGCCTATGGCACCCGCGCCGAGGCCCTGCGCCCGATGCTTGCCGCCTTCGGCCCGGACGCCGTGCAGGACTGGGCGCGCGCGCACGGGCAGACGCTCTTTACCGGCACCACCGGCCGGGTGTTCCCGCGTGTCATGAAAGCCTCGCCGCTTCTGCGCAGCGTGCTGGCCGAATTGCGTGGTCTTGATGTCGATATCCGCCCCCGCTGGCGCTGGATAGGGTGGGACGGCGCAACGGTCCTCTTTGACACCCCCGAGGGGGCGCAACGCCTTGCCCCCGCCGTCACCGTGCTGGCCTGCGGCGGCGCAAGCTGGGGGCGGCTCGGCTCGGACGGGGCGTGGGCACAGGCCTTCGACGCCACGGCGCTCGCCCCGTTCCGCCCCGCCAATATCGGATTTCTGGTGGATTGGTCGCCGCATATGGCGGCGCATTTCGGCAAGCCGCTAAAGGGCGTCGAATTGCGCGCAGGCCCGGCCCGCTCGCGCGGGGAATGCGTGATCTCGGCCACCGGCCTCGAGGGCGGCGGCCTTTACGAGGTCAGCGCCGCCCTGCGCGATGGTGCGCCGCTTGTCGTTGATCTGCTGCCAGACCTGGGCACAGAGGACATCGCCGCAAGACTGGCCCGCGCCCGCACCCGCGACAGCCTTGGCAACCGCCTGCGCAAGGCGCTGCGCCTCGATCCGGTAAAATGCGCGCTGGCGATGGAATGCGCCCGCCCCGTCCCTCGCAGCGCCCCCGACCTCGCGCGCGCGCTCAAGGCCCTGCCGATCCCCATCATCGGCCCCCGCCCGCTGGACGAGGCGATTTCCACCGCGGGCGGTCTGCGGTTTGAGGCGCTCGACAATAGCCTCATGCTGCGCGCCCGCCCCGGCACCTTCGCCGCCGGGGAAATGCTGGATTGGGAGGCCCCCACCGGCGGCTACCTGCTGACCGCCTGCCTTGCCACCGGGCTCTGGGCCGGACGGCACGCCGCCGCCCATGCGCTGAAAACCTGAGCCTTGTTTTCTTCTTGGCTCAAATACTCCGGGGAGTTTGAGGGGCTGGCCCCTCAAACCCGCCCTCAGGGCAGCGCCGCCGTGCGCTGAAACGCCGGGCGCGCCTTCATCATCGCCAGATATGCCTCCAGCCGAGCGGGCGGCGCGGCAAACCCGGCATTGCCCGCCCACATCAGGCAATGCGCCAGCAGAATATCGGCGATGGTCATGGTTTCGCCCTGCAGGAACGGCCCCTCAAACACGGCCTCCAGCCCATTGATATTGCGCTCGTATTCCCATTTGAGCGATGTCTTGATCGCCGCCACCCGGTGTTCCTCGGGCAGCACGAAGGAATGCCGCGCCGCCGTCCACAGGATCGCGTCCGCCTCGTCAAGCACCCGGTGCATGAGCGCATCCTGCGCGGCGCGCTCATGGCTGCCGGGGGCATGGGTGAACTGCCCGTGCCGGTCGGCGAGAAAGGTCATGATCGCGACCGAATCGGTCAGCACCGCATCTCCGTCGCGCAGCGCCGGTATCTTGCCCGACGGGTTGAGCGCCAGCGCCTCCGGCGAGTGCGGTGCTACCGGCAGATGGTTATAGTCCAGCCCCAATTCCTCGAGCAGCCAAAGCACCCTAAGGGCCCGGCTCGCCCGCGATCCGATCACGTCATACATGGTGGTCTCCCCTCTTTGCCGCAGCATCCTTAACCGGAACGATGGCGGGTGCAACAAGATGTCCATCCCGGAAGGCCGCCCCCCGGGCCTGATTCCCGTCTTCAGCCCTCGGCGCGCACCGCGTCGATCATGCGTTGCACGTTGTCGGGATCGGCATCCGGCGTGATGCCGTGGCCGAGGTTGAAGATATGCGGCCCGCCCGAGAGGGCCCTGACGATGCGGCGGGTCTCGGACACCAGCGCCTCGCCCCCCGTGACCAGATGCGAGGATTTGAGGTTGCCCTGCACGCAGCCATCCACCTGCACGTTGGCCGCCACCCATTCGGCGCTCACCGAATCGTCCACCGCGACGCAATCCGCCCCGGTCTGCTTGTGGAAGCCGATATATTTCTCGCCCGCCTCGCGCGGGAAGGCGATGACGGGGATACCGGGGTGGCGCTCTTTCAGCGCGGCGATGATGCGGCGCGCGGGCTCGGTCGCGTAGCGGTCGAAATCCGTGCCCTTGAGCGACCCGGCCCAGCTATCGAAGAGCTTGACCACCTCGGCACCCGCACTGATTTGCGCCGAGAGATATTCAACCGTCGCCTCGGTCAAAAGGTCGATCAGCGCCTCGAAAACCGGGCGGTCGGCGTCTTTCAGCGCGTGCGCGGGCCCCTGATCGGGCGTGCCGCGCCCGGCGATCATGTAGGTTGCCACCGTCCAGGGCGCGCCGGCAAAGCCGATAAGCGCCACCTCGGGCGGCAGCGCGCCCGCGAGGTTGCGCACGGTCTGATAGACGGGCGCGAGCGTCTCGTGGATATCCGCGACCGGCTTCAAGCGATCCAGCCCCGCCCGGTCGGTGATCGTCGACAGGCGCGGCCCCTCGCCGGTCAAGAACCACAGATCGGCCCCGAGCGCCTGCGGCAGCAGCAGGATATCGGCGAACAGGATCGCGGCATCAAAGCCATAGCGCCGGATCGGCTGCAAGCTCACCTCGGTCGCCAGATCGCTGTTATAGCACAGCGACAGGAAATCGCCCGCCTGCGCGCGCGTCGCGCGGTATTCCGGCAGATAGCGCCCCGCCTGCCGCATCATCCAGATGGGCGGGGTGGGCAGCGTCTCGCCATTCAGGGCGCGCAGGATTGGCTTGGTCTCTGGCATGGGGTCCTCCGTTTTCATCGTGGTCCCCCTGACACGCCCTGTTGTCAAGGCGCGGCGCGCTTGCCACGCCGCTTTGTCGCGTCTAAACCATCGCGCATGATATTGGATCTGCCCACCCCGACCACCCCGCTCAAGATCGGCACGCGCGGCTCGCCGCTGGCGCTCGCTCAGGCGCACGAGACCCGCCGCCGCCTGCAAGCGGCGTTCGATCTGCCCGAAGAGGCGTTTGAAATCTCGGTCATCAAGACCACCGGCGACCGGGTGCAGGACCGCCCGCTGAAAGAGATCGGCGGCAAGGGGCTGTTCACGCGCGAGATCGAGGATGCGCTTTTGTCGGGGGCCATCGACATCGCGGTGCACTCGATGAAGGACATGCCGGTCTTGCAGCCCGGCGGCCTCACGCTCGATTGCTACCTCCCGCGCGAGGATGTGCGCGACGCGTTCGTCTCGCCCGGCGCGGGCAGTCTTGCCGACCTGCCCGAGGGCGCGCGCGTCGGCACCTCGTCCTTGCGGCGCCGCGCGCAGGTGCTTGTGGCCTGGCCGCATCTCGAGGTGGTGGAGTTTCGCGGCAACGTCCAGACCCGGCTGAAAAAGCTCGAGGACGGCGTTGCAGCCTGCACCTTCCTTGCGATGGCGGGGCTGAACCGGCTCGGGCGCGCCGATGTGGCCACGTCGGCGATTGACCCCGAGGTGATGCTGCCCGCCGTGGCGCAAGGGGCCATCGGGATCGAGCGCCGCGAGGGCGACACCCGCGCCGCCGACATGCTCGCCGCCATCCATGACACACCGACCGGGCAGCGCCTTGCCGCCGAACGCGCCTTTCTCGCAGCACTCGACGGCTCTTGCGAGACGCCGATCGCGGGGCTGGCCGAGATCGACGGCGGTACGTTGCGCTTGCGCGGCGAAATCCTGCGCCCCGATGGCAGCGCGCGCCATGCAGGTGACGCCAGCGCCCCCATCGAGGACGGCGCGGCGCTCGGCACCGAGATGGCGGCGCGGCTTCTGGCCGAGGCGGGACCGGGTTTTTTCGACTGGCGGGGCTGATCGCGGCGCAGGGCAAATGGCCACCATTTTTCACCTTGACGCCTCGCGGCCTCTGGCATACCTACCCCCCGGTCTGGCGGAGTAGCTCAGTTGGTTAGAGCAGCGGAATCATAATCCGCGTGTCGGGGGTTCAAGTCCCTCCTCCGCTACCACCGTTCCCCCCGACGCCCTGATGCGCATGTTGGGATAGAGGTTCGGGGCTTCCATGAGTTCGGAAAGCCGGCCCTCCAGCCTTATCTTGAAGCCTGTTTCCTCAGGGGTAACCACCACCTTCGAGATCAGGCGCCTGATGCGTTCGGCGGCATCCTCGGTGTCGGGTGATATCCCGGCCGCGAACACCCCTTCCAGATCGCCGACATAGGTCTCGTACTGGCGCAGCGCGGCGGGATGCAGGCCCACGACCTTGGGCGCCTCCGGCACGACGGCCAGTTCCGCCTCGATCTCTTTCTGCCGCGCGGACAGTTCACGCATCTGAGCACCGATCACGTCGGTCGGCAGGCGTTCGTGCACATAGTCCTGCCAGGACCGGTCCAGCAGCCGTTTGATCTCTCCCAGCTTGTTCTCCAGAACGATGCGCCGCCGCCGCTTGTCCGCTGTCGCGCGCTCGCGCTCTTGCTGGTAGGCTTCGGCGAACTCCCTCAGCAGCTGCGGCGCCTTGAGGTGCTGCTTGAGCCCGGCCAGGACCGCGGCTTCGATCTCGTCCATGTAGAAGATGCGGTTGTTGCTTGTGGGCACCTCGATTTTTGACTTTTC
>DISF01000066.1 GCA_002421985.1 Roseovarius sp. UBA6217
CTAAAGAGGTCAGGAGAAAGCCCCCTTTCGCTTGACCGCGGACGGGGCTTTTTTGTTGGGCGATGCGCCCGGAGGACGGATATGAAAACACGCACGAAACTGGTGCATGGCGGCACAAGGCGCAGCCAGTATGGCGAGGTGAGCGAGGCGCTTTTCCTTACCCAGGGCTTTGTTTATGACAGCGCCGAGGCGGCGGAGGCGCGCTTCATCGAGGCGGGGCCGGATGAATTCATCTATGCGCGCTATGGCAACCCCACCGTGGCTATGTTCGAGGAACGCATCGCCGCGCTTGAAGGGGCCGAGGATGCCTTTGCCACCGCCAGCGGCATGGCGGCGGTGTCGGGTGCGCTCACGTCGATGCTGCGGGCGGGCGATCATGTGGTCGCGGCGCGCGCGCTTTTCGGCTCGTGCCTTTACGTGCTCGAAGAAGTGCTGACGCGATTCGGGGTCGAGGTGACATTCGTCGATGGCACCGATATGGGGCAATGGCGCGCGGCGATCCGCCCCGGCACCAAGGCCGTCTTCTTCGAGACGGTGGCCAACCCGACGCTGGAGGTGGTGGATATCGCCGCCGTGGCCGGGATCGCGCACGCGGCGGGGGCCACCGTGATGGTGGACAATGTCTTTGCCACGCCGGTCTATTCTCAGGCCATTGCGCAGGGGGCCGATGTGGTGATCTATTCGGCGACCAAGCATATCGACGGGCAGGGGCGCTGCCTTGGCGGGGTGGTGCTGGGCACGCGCGCGTTCATCCGCAAGGTGCTGGAGCCTTACATGAAACATACCGGCGGCGCGCTCTCGCCGTTCAACGCCTGGGTGATGCTCAAGGGGCTGGAGACGATCGACCTGCGCGTGCGCGCGCAATCCGCCACTGCCCAGACCATCGCCGAGACGCTGGCGGGGGATGCGCGGGTGCAGGTGATCTATCCGGGGCTGGCGGACCATCCGCAACATGCGCTGGCGATGCGGCAGATGGGGCAGGGGGGCACGGTGATCGCGCTCGACATCAAGGGCGGGCAAGAGGCGGCGTTCCGCTTTCTCAACGCGCTGGATATCGTGCTGATTTCCAACAACCTGGGCGACGCCAAATCCATCATCACCCATCCCGCCACCACCACCCATCAACGACTGCCCGCCGAGCAGAAGGCCGCGCTTGGCATCACGCCGGGGCTGGTGCGGCTCAGCGTCGGGCTGGAGGATCCCGAGGACCTGATCGACGATCTGCGCGGCGCGCTCGATGCGGTGTGATCCGTCCTGCCGCTTTTCGCGTATGAACCTACGCGATTGGAAATCCGGCGGGAAACCATATATGGTTGCCCTCGGGATAGTGGACAGGGAACGCTTGCATGAATATCCACCCCTCTGAGATGTCGCCGACCCCGGACCGGGACGAAGCCAAGGCCGCGCTCGACCGGCTGCGCAAATGGGCCGTGTCGGCCACACCCGAGGAAGTGGCCGATCTTGATCCGGCCATTGCCCGGCTTCTGCCCGATGCAGCGGTGGCGAACTATCCGGTGCTGGCGCGCGTATATCCCGAGGATTTCACCGCCGACGAGGGCTATCGCGCCACGCTCCCCGATCTTCAGAACGGGCCATCCTCGCTCATCCGCGGCACGCGGCAGCATCTGCAACATGTGGGTATTTCCAATTTCCGCCTGCCGATCCGCTATCACACCCGAGACAATGGCGATCTCCTGCTTGAAACCTCGGTCACCGGCACGGTGAGCCTTGAGGCGGGCAAGAAGGGCATCAACATGTCGCGCATCATGCGCAGCTTTTACAAGCACGCCGAAAAGACCTTCAGCCTTGAGGTGATGGCGGCGGCGCTCGATGATTATCTCACCGATCTCGACAGCGTCGATGCGCGGCTTCAGATGCGGTTTTCCTACCCGATGAAGGTGGAGGCACTGCGCTCGGGGCTGGTCGGGTATCAGTATTACGATATCGCGCTGGAACTGGTGGATGCGGGCGGCGTGCGGAGCAAGCTGATGCATCTTGATTACGTCTATGCCTCGACCTGCCCCTGTTCGCTGGAACTGAGCGAGCACGCGCGCCGCGCGCGCGGGCAGTTGGCGACGCCGCATTCGCAACGCTCGGTCGCGCGTATCTCGGTCGAGGTGGTGGAGGGCGATTGCCTGTGGTTCGAAGACCTGATCGAGCTTGCGCGCCGCGCCGTGCCCACCGAGACGCAGGTGATGGTGAAACGCGAGGACGAGCAGGCCTTTGCCGAGTTGAACGCCGCCAACCCGATTTTCGTCGAGGATGCGGCGCGGCTTTTCTGCGAGCAATTGCTGGCAGAGCCGCGGATCGGCGATTTCCGGGTCGTCGCAAGCCATCAGGAGAGCCTGCACAGCCACGACGCGGTGAGCGTGCTGACCGAGGGTAAGACCTTTGATGCGCTGAGCCTTGATCCGCGGCTGTTTCACACGCTGGTGCATGGCGGCTAGGCAGATTGTCCGGTCTGATCGCGGGATCGGCGGGATTTCGCCGCAGGCGCATAATGTGATTTGACCTCGGGTCACCTTTGCTGCGATGCAGCAAGGGCCAAGCTGGTTACGCGTTTGTCATTTGTGCGTGCGACCATCACCATGACCAGACAGGAAGGACCAGACAGAATGCTTGCACCCGATCTTCCGCTCAAGCTCTCGGCGGCGGGTATCCGCCTGACCGGATATGTCATCGAAACGCAGTTGCGCGTCGCGCGCGTCTTTACCGAGGCGGGGCTTCAGGCTTTGCCCTTTGCAAAGCGCCCGGCGGCGCGACCGGCCCCGGCACCCGCACGCAAACCGGCCGCTGTGTTGCCCAGGACGAACCCCGCGCCCAAGGTCGAGGCTGTGACGCCCGCCCCGAAGCCTGCGCCCGAGGCCGAGGCGGCGAGGCCAGCACCGCAGCCTGCACCCAAGGCCGAGGTGGCGAAGCCCGCGCCGCAACCCGCGCCGAAGCCCGAGGCTGTGATGCCCGCGCCGGTGGCCCCCGCCGCGCAAGCCGCACCTGCGAAGCCTGCGCCGAAGGCGGAAGCAGCGCCTACCGAGGCCAAGCGTCAGCGCGTGCCCTCGGCACCGCCCGCAATGCCGGTCAGGGGCGAGAAAGTCGATACGAAATAAGAGCTTGCAAACCGGGATGCGTTTGTCGCAACCCGGATATTCGGTATTGTCACTCGTATTCCGCGCGGGCGCGTCCTAGGTCTGGGGCAGGGAGGGAACACATCACATCCGTGAGGTTTCCAAATGTCGAACATCACCACCAATCTTTCCGAATCATCCCTGCAATCACCCCGGCGTGGCTTTCTCGCACGGCTCGCGGCGGGGCTTGTGCGCGCCATCGAAAGCTCTGCCCGTGTGCAGTCGCGCCGCGCGCGGATCGAGGCGCTCGAGGCCAAATCAGACGCCGAACTGGCGCGGCTTGGCATCGCGCGTGACCAGATCGTCTATTACGTCTTCAAGGATCTGTTTTACGTCTGATTCGCAACGCGATCATGCAAAAGGGCCCGGTGCAGCACAGCGCCGGGCCCTTGCCATTCGCAGGCCACCGGACCAGACGGAAGCGTGGGCAACCGCTACGAGGGGCGGCGCGCGCGCATGGCGCTTGACACAGTCTCGGCCTGCGGCCAACGGTGCGCCCCATGTTCGATGTGCGACCCGTGGGATATCTTGTCGGGCTCATGGTGCTGGCCATGAGCGCGACCATGCTGTTGCCGCTGCTCGTCGATCTCGCCGAGGGGCGGGGGCATTGGACTGTCTTTGCCGAAAGCATGATCGTCACCGGCCTCACAGGCGGGCTGGTGGCGCTGTCATGCCGCAATTCCATCGGGCAGGGCTTGAGCATTCAGCAGGCCTTTCTTCTGACCACCACGGTCTGGGTGGTGCTGCCGCTCTTCGGGGCGCTGCCCTTCATGCTGGGCGAGACCGGGCTGGGGTGGACCGATGCGCTGTTCGAATCGATGTCGGGGATGACCACCACCGGCACCACGGTGATCTCGGGGCTTGATGGCCTGCCCAAGGGGCTGTTGTTGTGGCGCGGCCTCCTGCAATGGCTGGGCGGGCTCGGGATCGTCATCGTGGCGCTGGTTTTCCTGCCCGAGATGCGGGTGGGCGGGATGCAATTCTTCCGCTCCGAGGGGTTTGACACGTTCGGCAAGGCGCTGCCGCGCACCATCGACATCTCGAAAGGGGTGCTCAACGTCTATCTGGTTTTGACGCTGGCCTGCACATTCGCCTATTTCGCCCTCGGGATGGGGGTGTTCGATGCCACAGTGCACGCGCTCACCACCGTGGCGACGGGCGGTTTCTCGACGCGAGATGCGTCTTTCGGGGCGTATTCGGCGGGGCTGCAATATGCCTGCATCGTATTCATGACACTTGCCACGCTGCCCTTCGTGCGGCTGATGCAGGGGGTGCAGGGGCAATTGCGCCCGCTTTGGCAGGACAGCCAGGTGCGCACCTATCTGCGCTGGCTGGCATATGCTGCCCTGTTGATCGTGGGCTACGAGGTGGCGGTCAGCGGCCATATCGACGAGGAGGGCGTGCGCGCGCGGCTTTTCAACATGGTGTCGATCTTTTCCGGCACCGGGTTTGGCGATGGCGACGTGACGGCCTGGGGCAGCTTTCCCTTCGTGATCCTGATCGCGGTGGGCGCGATTGGCGGCTGCACCGGATCGACCGGATGCTCGATCAAGATTTTCCGCTATCAGCTCATGCTGCGCGCGTTGGGCCAGCAGGCGCGGCGGATCTTTCACCCGTCTTCGGTGATGGTGCTGCGCCACGAGGGGCGGCGGGTCGAGGATGAGGTGCTGCAATCGGTGATGCTTTTGTTCACCGTTTATATCCTGTCGCTGGGCATCTTCTCGGTGGCGCTGGAACTGACCGGGCTGACGCTGATCGAATCGGTTTCCGGCGCGTGGACGGCGATTTTCAACATCGGCCCGGCCTTTGGCCCCAGCGTGGGCGCGACCGGATCGCTACAGGCCTTCCCCGATGCGGCGAAGGCGCTGATGATCCTCGCCATGCTGATGGGGCGGCTGGAAATCCTCGCGGTTCTGGTGCTGATCCTGCCACGCTTCTGGCGGCCCTGAGCGCGGGCCGCGCTGGCACCGCGCAAGGGGTCAATACACGTCGCGCCCGCCACGGGTGGCGATATAGGTGGGGCATTCGGGGCGCGCGGTGTTGATGATGAGATACCACACCACCTCGCCGGGCCGCCCCGTGCGCGAATATTCGCAACCCGACGGATGCGTCCACCATTGGCCGGGATGGGTTGCGGGGGGCATGATCTGGCTGGTGCCGCCGCGAATCGCGGTGGTATAGCCGTGATCGGCCTGTTGCGCGGTGGCCGCAGAGACCATGAGGCCGAGCCCGGCGACGGGGGTGAGGACAGCGGCAAAGCCTGCGCCAAGGATGCGTTTGGGGGTCATGATATCGTCTCCGGCTGTGATTGGCCGGATCATTGCGCCCCTTTGCCTCGGCCCCGCCATGCCGCGAACATGGCGAAACCGTGGCGTTTGCCGCGAATTATTTCCAACAGCCGACCAGCACGGTGATCGCGACCGCGCGGTCGGTCAGCGCCTCGCCCGAGAGATCGGGGCTGGCCGTGGCGGCGCGCGGGGAGACACCGCTGGCCACCAGCACCGCGCGCAGCGCGCCGTTGGTGGCGGCAAAGCTCACGCCCTCGGGCAGGCTGCGGCCCGCCGCCTCGAACGGCACCAGCATCCCCAGCACCGCGCCGCCGCCATCGAGCACCGGCCCGCCCGCGTCGCCCGCCCGCGCCGACAGCGCCAGCCGCTTGAGATGCGTCTCTCCGTCAAGCCCCTCAAGCGCCGCCAACTGGCCAAAAGTGACCGTGGGCGCGCCCAGCAACCCCTCGTAGGAATACCCCGCCACCGCCACCCGCGACAGCACCGACGGAAGATCGTCGCGGAACTGCGCGATCTGCGCCGGGGCGAGCGCCTCGCGCGGGCGCAGCACGGCCACGCCAAGCGCTTCGTCTATATGGGCAATATCGGCGTCGATCGTCTCGTCCAGGGTGATCCGCGCACAGCCGCGCACCGCCTCGGCAGTGGTCAGCACCGCCCCGCGCGCATCGACGAAAAAGCCCGAGCGCGACCGGTCGGGGCGGCGCACGTCAAGCCCTGCCACAAGGTCGATGCGCTGGCCGGTCGCCGGGGCGGCAATGGCCTCGAGCGTGCCGGGCAGGGGGGCGAAACTCTTTTCCATCATCTCGAGCAGGCGGGTGCGGCGCGCCTCATCCCCCCTGGGCCAGATCAGGGTAAAGCCCTTGATCTCGCGCCCGCGCAGCCAGACGCGCGTATACGAGACCGTCTCGGCCCCCTCGCCGGTGAGGGTAAAGCCCTCGGAGGTGAGCGCGCGCGGGCCGTTTGGCGGCACGATTTCAAGCGTTTGCATGATGTCGTAGAGCGCCGTGAGGGTGGCGCGGTCGCCCGGCTGGCTGATGAGCAGCACCTGTGCGGGCAGATCGCCGGTGGCGAGGTAATGCGCAAAAGGGGCCTCGTGGCGATCAAAGGCCACCACGCCAAGCGGCAGGGCAAGCGCGATGCCCGCGCGTGTATCGCGCACCGTCTCGACCCCGAGATCCTCAAGCACCGCGTTATACTGGCGCAGCACTTCGGCGCGCTGCCGCGTGGTCAGAACACCGGTCGGCTCATGGCCGTTCTCGCGCTGCCAGCCCGCCATCGCCGCCCTCGTGCCGGGCCCGAAGGCCGCGTCGATCTGGCCGCGATAGAACCCGGCCCATTCGAGCGCGATCTGCAAATCGGCCATTTCGTCGCGCGACAGGCGGCTTTCACTGGCGAGGGCCTCGCGCGGTGATTCATCGGGGATGGTGGCTGGTTCGGGCACGGGGTCGGCCTGCGCCACCTGCGGTGCCTCAGGCGCGAACGGCTCTGCCCCCGCAGGCCAGAACCGGCGTCCGTAATCGGAACTGGGCGCGATATAGCTGTCGCCCGCGATCACCCCCTCGCGGCGATAGACATCGAGAACGCGCGCGGCCTCGGCCTCGGTATAGGGGCCAAGGGCGATGCCATACCAGCCCCGGCCAACCGCGAACCCGTTCACATCGGGCAGGTCGCGGGCATATCTGCGCGCGCTGGCCTGCGCCTCGGCAAGGGTCGGCTGGGCCTCGATCTGGACCCAGACCTCGCCCGATCCTTCGGCCCCCGCCTGGGCGAGCGCCGCAAGCGGCGCGACAAAAAGCATGAAACAAACGGTTGCAACCAAACGCATTCCTGTAGTCCTCGTGACTGCCGTGGCCCGCTGGGGGGATTAGCCCCGTTTGTAACAAAATCCGGGGGGGATGCATCTCAAATCTGCACGCCCTGCTGCCTGCGCGAAGGCCGATTGACCGCGCCCCGCCCCCGGCCTAGGTAGGGGCGGCAATTTTCAGGGGGCCTGACGCATGACCGGGAGCACGGTGACGCCGCGCAGTTTTCAGGGGATCATCCTTCGGCTTCAGACCTATTGGGCGGCGCACGGCTGCGCGATCCTGCAACCCTATGACATGGAGGTGGGCGCGGGCACGTTTCACCCGGCGACCACGCTGCGCTCTCTGGGCACGCGGCCCTGGGCCGCGGCCTATGTGCAGCCCTCGCGCCGCCCCACCGATGGCCGCTATGGCGAGAACCCTAACCGGCTCCAGCATTATTACCAGTTCCAGGTGCTCATCAAACCCTCGCCGCCCGATCTGCAAGAGCGTTACCTCGGCTCGCTCGCCGCCATCGGCATCGACGCCGCGCGCCACGATATACGTTTTGTCGAGGATGACTGGGAAAGCCCCACATTGGGGGCCTGGGGCCTCGGCTGGGAGGTGTGGTGCGACGGTATGGAAGTGAGCCAGTTCACCTATTTTCAGCAGGTGGGCGGGCATGACTGTCACCCCGTCTCGGGCGAACTGACCTATGGGCTGGAGCGGCTGGCGATGTATGTGCTGGGCGTGGATCACGTCATGGACATGCCGTTCAACGACCCCGACGCGCCCATTGCGCTCCGCTATGGCGACGTGTTCCGCCAGACCGAGGAGGAATACAGCCGCTGGAATTTCGACGTGGCCGATACTGCCGTTCTGCTGCGGCATTTCGAGGAGGCCGAGGCCGAATGCGCCGCGATCCTGGGCCAGGAGGATATCGACCCCAAGACGGGCAAGCGCATCGTCATGGCGCATCCCGCCTATGACCAATGCATCAAGGCCAGCCATATCTTCAACCTGCTCGATGCGCGCGGCGTGATCTCGGTGACCGAGCGGCAGGCCTATATCGGTCGCGTGCGCGCGCTGGCAAAGATGTGCGCCGATGCCTTCGTGCGGACCGGCGCGGGAGGGTATGCGGGCTGATGGGCAAGATTCTCAGCATTGCCATTCTTGTCGTGGCGGCGATTGCCGGGGGGGCGCTCTATTATCTCCAGGTCTATCACTTCTATCGCGACGTGCGGCTTGTCGCGCAGGGGGGCGAGGTGGAGGTGCGGCTCACGCTCGCAGGCGGCGATGTGATCGAGCTGCCCGCCCGCGATTTTCGCGGCATCGACGCGGCCAGCTCGCCGATCCGGTTCCGCGCCTGTTTTACCACGCAACTGCCGCAGGATGCGCAGGCCATGCCCTACGCGCGCGCAGAGCCGCTCACCGCGCCCGGCTGGTTTGACTGTTTCGACGCCAAGGCCATCGGCGCGGCGCTCGAAGAGGGGGGCGCGCGCGCCTATCTGGGCGAGGCTGACATCCAATACGGAATTGACCGGGTGCTGGCCATATACCCCGATGGCCGTGCCTTTGCCTGGCACCAGATCAACCGCTGTGGCGAGGTGGTCTTTGACGGCCAGCCCGCCCCCGCCGATTGCCCCGAACCGCCGCAAGGATACTGACCATGCCCGATCTTCTGATCGAACTCTTTTCCGAGGAAATCCCCGCGCGGATGCAGGCGCGCGCCGCCGACGACCTGCGCGCGCGCATGACCGATGCGCTGGTCGAGGCGGGGCTGACCTATGCCGGGGCTGCGGCCTTTGCCACGCCCCGGCGGCTGGCGCTGGCGGTGGAGGGCTTGGCCGGGTCATCACCCGCCCTGCGCGAGGAGCGCAAGGGCCCGCGCGTCGATGCGCCCGAGCAGGCCATCGAGGGGTTTTGCCGTGGCGCGGGCGTGGCGCGCGACGCGCTGGAGATCCGCGACGAGAAGAAGGGCCAGGTCTATTTCGCCACCATCACCCGCCCCGGCCGCGCGGCGGCGGAGATCGTGGCCGAGGAGCTGGAAAAGCTGATCCGCAATTTTCCGTGGCCCAAGTCGATGCGCTGGGGGGCAGGGTCTTTGCGCTGGGTGCGGCCCTTGCACTCGATCCTGTGCATCCTCACCGATGAGGCGGGCGAGGCACAGGTGGTGGCGATGGAGGTGGATGGCATCCGCGCGGGCAATGCCACGCGCGGCCACCGTTTCATGGTGCCAGAGCCATTTTCTGTAACCTCGTTCGAGGATTACCGGGCAAAGCTCAAGCGCGCGCATGTTGTGCTCGACCCCGCCGAGCGGGCCGAGATGATCCGGCAGGAGGCCGGCAATCAGGCCTTTGCCGCCGGGCTGGAACTGGTCGAGGATCGCGGGCTTCTGGCGGAGGTGGCGGGGCTGGTGGAATGGCCGGTGGTGCTGATGGGCGAGATCGGGGCCGGGTTTCTCGACCTGCCGCCCGAGGTGTTGCAGACCTCCATGCGCGAGCATCAGAAATTCTTTTCGGTGAGAAACCCCAGGACGGGCCGGATCGAGCGCTTTGTCACGGTGGCCAATGTCGAGACGGCGGATCATGGCGCGACCATCCTCGCAGGCAACCAGAAGGTGCTGGCGGCGCGCCTGTCGGATGCGAAATTCTTTTGGGAGAATGACCTGCGCACGGTGCGCGAGAAGGGGCTGGAGGGCATGGCCGAAGGGCTGGCCTCGGTCACCTTCCACAATAAACTCGGGAGCCAGGCCGACCGCGTGGCGCGCATCGCCGCGCTGGCGCGCGAGATCGCGCCGCTGGTGGGGGCCAAGCCCGACCTCGCCGCAGAGGCCGCGCGGGTGTGCAAGGCCGATTTGCAATCGGAAATGGTGGGGGAATTCCCCGAATTGCAAGGGCTTATGGGGCGCTATTACGCGCAGGCGGCGGGCCATGACGACGGCGTGCCCGAGGCTTGCGAGGAGCATTACAAGCCGCTGGGGCCGTCCGACACGGTGCCCTCTGCGCCCGTCTCGGTCGCCGTGGCGCTGGCCGACAAGATCGACACATTGACGGGGTTCTGGGCGATTGACGAGAAACCCACGGGGTCGAAAGACCCCTACGCCCTGCGCCGCGCGGCTTTGGGGGTTATTCGGTTGGTTTTGGGGAATGGGGTGCGATTTTCATTAATCAAAGCCCTTGAAGATTGGCTAAATGAAACAATTAAGTTGCCCGTTTCCTATTCTCAGGTTTCTCAAGCGTCTTTGAAATCTCGACCAGAGACGTTTGACAAGTATTTGAGGGTAATTGGAGAGGGCACGACAGATGAAGGTGTGCATTACGAAGACCACGAGGTGTTGTGGGATGAATTTAGAAACACCACAGCAGACCTCCTCGCCTTCCTCCACGACCGCCTCAAGGTTCATCTGCGCGAGGACGGCATTCGCCATGACGTGATCGACGCCTGCCTTGCCATGCCGGGGAATGACGACCTCACCCTTCTCGTCCATCGCGCGCGCGCCCTGTCGGATTTCCTGAAAACCGAGGACGGCGAAAACCTGCTCCAAGGCTTCAAGCGAGCCAACAACATCCTGACACAGGCCGAGCAAAAGGACGGCGTGGAATATTCCTACGGCGCGGATGTGAAATTCGCCGAGACCGACGAGGAACGCGCGCTGTTCAGGGCGCTCGATACCGCAGAGCCGCAGATCGCCGAGGCACTCAAGGCGGAGGATTTCGCCGGGGCAATGCGGGCGATGGCGGCGCTGCGTGCCCCCATTGATGCGTTTTTCGAGGCGGTGCAGGTCAATGTCGAGAACGCCGTGATCCGCCGCAACCGTCTCAACCTGCTCTCGCGCATCCGCCACGTCTGCCTGCAAGCCGCCGATCTCACCCGCGTCGAGGGCTGAGCCCCCCGCATCGGCCCATGCCGGCCCCGTCACGCACGAGGCTGGCACGGGGTCCGGGGGCGTCGGGCTTCGTTCCTGCGCGGCGGTATGATCGCCGCGGCACCTCGGGCGGCGATGGCGTCATGGCATTTGCGGGTGTCGAAGGAATAGTCCACGCCGCCCTGCGCGAGAACCGCAACTGTGCGCTGGATTTTCATCAATACCGTTTCCGGGTCATCACCTGCGAGCATAATTTCACCCCGATGCGCGAAAAAATCCACGATCTGCTCGCAGGACATGGTTACAGGCGGGTGTTTTCGCATATATCCCATTGCGACGATTGGTATCTCGACGCACGCACCTGACCTTTGGGGTTCGGGTTTCGGGACGCGGTCAAATTGAATGGCGCAAGCGGCTTCGCAAAGCGGTGCGCGATAAAAACATGCGAGGGAAGCACCCGATGAACGATCTATTCAACAGCTTCATGACCGGTCCCGACGAGAAGGGCCGGTTCGGTGATTTCGGAGGGCGCTTCGTGTCGGAGACGCTGATGCCGCTCATCCTTGAGTTGGAAGAGCGCTATGAGCACGCCAAGACCGACCCCGAGTTCTGGGCCGAGATGGACTATCTCTGGAAGCATTACGTGGGCCGTCCCAGCCCGCTCTATTTCGCCGAGCGGCTGACCGGGCATCTGGGCGGCGCGAAGATCTATCTCAAGCGCGACGAGCTGAACCATACCGGCGCGCACAAGATCAACAACGTGCTGGGCCAGATCATCCTTGCGCGGCGCATGGGCAAGAAGCGCATCATCGCCGAGACCGGCGCGGGCCAGCACGGGGTGGCCACCGCCACCATGGCCGCCAAGTTCGGGCTCGCCTGCACCATCTACATGGGCGAGGTGGACGTGGAGCGGCAGCGGCCCAACGTGTTCTGGATGGAGCGCCTGGGCGCCACCGTGGTGCCGGTCACCGACGGCACCCGCACCCTCAAGGACGCCATGAACGCCGCCCTGCGCGACTGGGCCGCCAACATGGACGACACCCACTACGTGCTGGGCACGGCCAGCGGGCCGCACCCCTTCCCGGAGATGGTGGCCTGGCTGCAGTCCATCATCGGCACCGAGGCGCGGGAGCAGATCACCGCCCGCGAGGGCAAGCTGCCCGCCCGGGTGTACGCCTGCGTGGGCGGCGGCTCCAACGCCATGGGCATCTTCTCGGGCTTCTTCTCGGACCCGGTGGAGCTGGTCGGGGTCGAGGCCGGGGGCAAGGGCATCGCCACCGGCATGCACGCCTCCCGCCTGGCCGAGGGCGTGGACGCCACCCTGGGCGTGGCGCAGGGGTACAAGACCTATTTTCTCCAGGATGCCGACGGCCAGATGCGCGACACCCACAGCGTGGCCGCGGGCCTGGACTACGTGGGCGTGTCCCCCATCCTGGCCCACCTGCGCGACACCGGCCGGGTGCGCTTCGCCTCGGCCACCGACGCCGAGGTCATCGCCGCGCTGGAGCTGACCATGCGCCAGGAGGGCATCATCCCGGCCCTGGAGTCGGCCCACGCCTTCGTGCAGGCCTTCAAGGAGGCCCCCTCCCTGCCCCGAGACGCCAGCATCGTCATCAACCAGTCCGGCCGCGGGGACAAGGACATCTTCACCGTGGCCGACGCCTTCGACGACCCGGCCTGGAAACTCTTCATCGCCCAGAAGGCGGAGAAATACCGTGCTTAGCTCCCACATCCGCTCCCGGCTGCAGGACCGCGACATCCTGCTCATGACCCACATCGTGCTCGGCTACCCCAGCTTCGCCGACTCCCTGCGCCTCATCCAGGCCATGGTGGAGGCCGGGGTGGACCTCATGGAGCTGCAGATCCCCTTTTCCGAGCCCATCGCCGACGGCCCGGTGATCCTCAAGACCAACCAGGCCGCCCTGGAGCGCGGGGCCACCGTGGCCCAGTGCTTCGACATCGCCCGCCAGGCCGCGGCCCGGTTCCCCATCCCCTTCCTGTTCATGAGCTACTACAACATCCTGTTCAAGTACGGCCCGGACCGCTTCGCCGCGGACACCGCGGCCGCGGGCCTCACCGGGGCCATCGTGCCGGACATCCCCCTGGAGGAGGGCGGCGAGTACCTGGCCGCCATGCGCGCCCACGCCCTGGACCCCATCTTCATCTTCGCGCCCAACACCACGGACGAGCGCATGCGCACCCTGGCCTCCCACGCCAGCGGCTTCGTGTACTGCGTGGCGCGCAAGGGCGTCACCGGCCAGCAGACCGACTTCTCCGCAGACCTTGACGCCTACCTGGCCCGCTGCCGCGCGGCCACGGACCTGCCCCTGGCCCTGGGCTTCGGGGTCAAGGACAAGGCCGACGTGGACTTCCTGAGGGGCAAGGCGGACATCGCGGTCATCGGCTCCCAGACCCTGCGGGTGCTGGACGAGCAGGGCATCCCCGCGGTTGGTGACTTTATCCGTTCGCTCCGCTAGCAGGCCGTTGAAAATTCCGCGATGGCTGCGTTGC
>DISF01000103.1 GCA_002421985.1 Roseovarius sp. UBA6217
GTCTGGCTCTACAACCAGCAACTCCCGCAATCAGCCCTGGGCAGTAAAACGCCCTTGCAGGCGATGAAGGATTGGCACAAACTCAAGCCGGAGCTGTTCAAGAAGAAACCATATTACCTTCCGGGATGTGACAGAAACACGTTATGCACAGATCATTTCGGTCGAGGATGAGGTGGCAAAACTGCGCACCAAAGCAAGCGATGTGGAAGCAGACCTTGCTGAACTGCGCCAGACCTATGCCGCAAAGCGTGCAATCCTTCAGAAATTGGAGGCACAGGTCGCAATGTATGATGAACGCCTGTCATTTGCCGAACTCGGCGTTTATGAGCCCCATTTCGATTTCTCCGACAGCGAGGCCTACAAGGCCGCAATTACGGCGGTGCGGGAACGTCAGAAGGATATGGTCAGCTCGAAGACAGCCACAATCTGCCCTGCTGATTGGACCGTGGATGGCAGCAAGTCGAAGGGACAGACCATGGTCAACCGGCAAACCCGTTTGACCATGAGAGCCTTCAACAATGAATGCGAGGCGGCCATTGCGAATACCCGTTGGAACAATGTGAACGCCATGGAAAAGCGGATCCAGACCGCAGCAAAGCAGATCAACAGCGCCAATGAATCCATGCGCCTGACCATAAACGACACTTATGTCGCCCTCAAACTGGAGGAGCTGTATCTGACCCACGAATACCGGGAACGCCTGAAAGCCGAGAAGGAAGAACGTGCCGAAATGGCCCGGGCGGAACGGGATGAGAAAAAACTCCTTGCCGAAGCCGAGGCCGCTGAGCGTGAAGAGCTTCGCTTTCAACAGCTTTTGGCAAAAGCCCGGTCTGAAGCCGGTGTCGACGAGGCAAAGATCGCAGAACTTCAGGCAGCTTTGGATGAGGCCCATGCAAAAACAGAGCGGGCTCGGGCGATGGCCGAAATGACCAAGTCGGGGTATGTCTATGTGATTTCGAACATCGGGTCATTCGGGGAAGACGTGGTCAAGATCGGGCTTACCCGTCGCCTTGATCCTGACGACAGGGTGCGAGAGCTGGGAGATGCAAGTGTGCCGTTCAGCTTTGATACGCATGCAATGATCTACTCCGAAGAAGCTCCGGCCCTCGAGGCTGCATTGCATCGTGAGTTCGCAGATCGTCGGGTGAATGATGCGAACTTGAGAAAGGAATTCTTCCGGGTCAGTCTCGATGAAGTTGAGGCCGCAGTGGAGCGGCTCGCCCCGGATGCATCGTTCTTCAAAGATCGACAGGCACAGGAATGGCATGAAACACTGGCCCGTCGGAATCAGGTTCTTACCGATATGATCAAGGCCTCTGACGAGTTTCCCGCCGAACTCTAGCGAGAAGATCCTCCGAACAGTCTCGTCGGGGATGCTTCAATCGGCGGAAATCGAATTGCATTCGAAAAGCCGGCTCCACGAGTTGGAGTCGGCGGTCTTCCGGAAATATTGTTTGATATCAGAAATTTATTGAAAAGTTCGTCAGAATTCAAAAATAACACTTGACACGGTGCGCAGCAAAAACCGCCCTGTTGCGCATTCATATGCCTCTTTTACAGATTTCAATGAGTTGGCGACCCCGGGACGACTCGAACGCCCAACATCCTGATTAGAAGTCAGGTGCTCTATCCAGTTGAGCTACGGGGCCACGAGGACGACGTTTAAACGGTCGGTCGCCGTTGGGCAAGCCGTTGGGATACTGCCAGTTGGGGATTGAAACAAAACAAGAACATGATAGGATAACCGTGCGGAAGGCGAGGCATCGGCGTCGGATGATTGGTCATCCCGGCACTAGGTTTCGCTGGTCAGGACGCTCAACCGCCGATATGTGTTCGCCGCGCTGGATGCCGGGCAGTTTCAGAATTGCTTCGTAAACCGGGCCGCTGACGTGATCGCCATCTATGGCAAGACCAGCCGGCGCACCCATAACAAAAAGCGCGGCGTGATCCCCGGTCACATGGTCTCGGCCTTTGCCGCCCGTCAGAGGCTGGTGCTCGGGCAGGTCAAGGTTGCCGACACGTCCAACGAGGTCACCGCCATCCGCGGACATCTGCACATGCTGGCCATCGAGCGCACCAGATTGCGCAACCTGATGCCGAAAAAGCAGCTTGATCATTGAACCAGAACCTCTCCGGTAAAATCGGGGCGGTTTACACGGGACGCGGCACTGGACAAGGGGCGGAAATCGGGGTCTTTTCCCGAACAGGACGGAGGAACCCCATGACCACAGCCCTGATTACCCATCCCGATTGCCTGCGCCACGAAACTCCGCCGGGCCATCCCGAGCAGGTGGCCCGGCTTTCCCGTGTGCTGGAGGCGCTGGAGGGCAAGGAGGTTGCGCGCATCACCGCCCCGCTGGTGGCCGAGGATGACCTGTTGCGTGTTCATCCCAAGGCCTATGTCGACAGCATCCGCGCCGCCGCCCCTGCCAAGGGGCACGCGCAGATCGACGCCGATACCTGGATGTCGCCCGGCAGCCTTTCTGCTGCGCATCGCGCCGCCGGGGGTGCCGTGCGCGCGGTTGATCTGGTGCTGGGGGGCGAGGCGCGCCGCGCCTTTGTCGCCGCGCGCCCGCCGGGGCACCATGCCGAGCGCGAGACGGCGATGGGGTTCTGTCTCTTCGGCAACGTGGCGATTGCGGCCAAACATGCGCTGGATCATCACGGCCTTGCCCGCGTGGCAGTGGTGGATTTCGACGTGCATCACGGCAACGGCACGCAAGACCTGCTCGAAGACGATCCGCGCGCGCTGTTCATCTCGTCGCATCAGTTTCCGCTCTGGCCCGGCACCGGCACGGCGGATGAGACCGGCCCGCATGGCACGGTGATGAACCTGCCGATTGCGCCCGGCACCGGCTCGAAGGACTTCCGGCGGCTCTACGAGGAAAAGGTGTTTCCCCGCGTCAGGGATTTTGCCCCCGAGTTGATCCTCGTCTCGGCGGGGTTTGACGCGCATCGCGCCGACCCGCTGGCGGAGTTGCAGCTTGAGACCGCGGATTTCGCCTGGATCACCGACCGGCTTTGCGATCTGGCCGATGACTGCTGCGGCGGCCGGCTGGTGAGCTGCCTGGAGGGCGGCTATGATCTCGATGCGCTGGCGGCAAGCGTGGCGGCGCATGTGGATCGCCTCATCGCGCGTGAAGAGGGCTGATCCGGTGCGCGCCGGTCTGACCTTGCTGTGCCTCGCCTATGTGCTGAGCCAGTTTTTCCGCGCCTTCCTCGCGGTGTTGAGCGGCCCGCTGGAACGTGATCTGGGGGCCACGCCCGACGATCTGGCCTTTGCCTCCGGGCTTTGGTTTCTTGTCTTCGCGGCGATGCAACTGCCCGTGGGCTGGGCGCTTGACCGGATCGGGCCGCGCCGCACCACCGCCGCGCTGCTTATGATTGGCGGGGGCGGGGGGGCCGCGTTCTTTGCGCTGGCCACGGCGCCGCTGCATGTCAACCTCGCGATGGCCTTGATCGGGGTGGGCTGTGCGCCGGTGCTGATGGCGTCCTATTATATCTTTGCCCGGCAATTCGCGCCCGCGCGCTTTGCCACGCTGGCGGCGCTCATGCTGGGGGTGGGATCGGTGGGCAACCTCGTGGCCGCCTGGCCGATGGCACTGGCCGCCGAGACCATAGGCTGGCGCGCCGCGCTCTGGGGGCTGGCGGGTCTGTCGGCGGTGGTGGCGCTGGGGATTGCCGCGCTGGTGCGCGACCCCGAGTCCGTGACCGGCGAGGCGCGCGGCTCGGTGCTTGATCTGCTGAAAATGCCCGCGCTCTGGGCGATCCTGCCGCTGATGTTCGTGGCCTACGCGCCCTCGGCGGCGTTGCGCGGGCTGTGGGCGGGGCCCTATCTGCGCGATGTATTCGCGCTCGATACCGGCGCTGTGGGTCAGGCAACGCTGGTGATGGGCGTGGCGATGATCGCGGGCACATTCGCCTATGGGCCGCTTGACCGGCTGGTGGGCAGCCGCAAATGGGTGGTTTTCGGCGGCAACCTGTTGGCCGCGCTGGCGCTCGTGGCTCTCATGCTCTGGCCGGACCGTGGCCTTGGCCTGTCGGTGGGCCTGCTGGCGCTGGTTGGCTTTGCCGGTGCGTCGTTTCCGGTGATCGTGGCGCATGGCCGCGCCTTCATCCCGGCGCATCTGGCGGGACGGGGGGTGACGCTGCTCAATCTTTTTGGCATCGGCGGCGTCGGCGTGGCACAGTTCGTGACCGGGCCGCTTCACGCCTCTGCCGCGGCACAGGGCGCGGTGGCAGGCCATGTGGCGATTTTTGCGCTCTTTGCCGGGGCGCTGGCGCTGGGCCTTGCGATCTATCTCTTCAGTCGCGACAACATGGGCTGAGTGCGGCCCCTTTTACATCGCCGCCAATCCCTGTATGACCCGCCCCGCAACCCCAGCTTTGGAGGCATCAACATGGGTTACAGGATCGCTGTCGTCGGCGCCACGGGCAATGTGGGCCGCGAAATGCTCAACATCCTCGCCGAGCGCCAGTTTCCGGTCGATGAGATCGCCGCACTCGCGTCGCGCCGCTCGCTCGGCACCGAGGTGAGCTTTGGCGACCGAACTCTCAAGACCAAGGATCTGGACACGTTCGATTTCACCGGCTGGGATATCGCGCTTTTTGCCATCGGCTCGGACGCGACCAAGATCTACGCCCCCAAGGCGGCCAAGGCGGGCTGTATCGTGATCGACAACTCGTCGCTTTATCGCTACGATCCCGACGTGCCGCTTGTGGTGCCAGAGGTGAACCCCGAGGCGGTGCTGGGATATGCAAAGAAGAACATCATCGCCAATCCCAACTGCTCCACCGCGCAGATGGTGGTGGCGCTGAAGCCCCTGCACGACCGCGCCCGCATCAAGCGCGTCGTGGTCTCGACCTATCAATCGGTCTCGGGTTCCGGCAAGGAGGCGATGGACGAGCTTTGGAACCAGACCAAGGCGGTCTATAACCCGACCGACAATTATCAGGCCAAGGTCTATCCCAAGCAGATCGCCTTCAACGTGATCCCGCATATCGACGTGTTTCTCGAGGACGGCCAGACCAAGGAAGAATGGAAGATGGTCGCCGAAACCAAGAAGATCCTTGACCCCAAGATCAAGCTCACCGCGACCTGTGTGCGCGTGCCGGTCTTTGTCGGCCATTCCGAGGCGATCAATATCGAGTTCGAGGACCATCTCGACGAGGCCGAAGCCCGCGACATCCTGCGCGAAGCCCCCGGCATCATGGTGATCGACAAGCGCGAGGATGGCGGCTATGTCACGCCCATCGAATGCGTCGGCGATTATGCCACCTTCATAAGCCGTATCCGCCAGGATCCCACCATCGACAACGGCATCAACCTGTGGTGCGTGAGCGACAACCTGCGCAAGGGTGCCGCCCTCAACGCCGTGCAGATCGCCGAGACGCTGGGGCAAAGAGTGCTGAAAAAGGGCTGACCCCCGGACAGGGGCAAGGCTGGCGGGCACGTCCTCGGGCGTGCCCGTTTGCGTTTGCGGGCAGGACGGGCCGCGACAAGGCGATCCGGCACGCGGATCACATTTCCATCAATCGACAGAAATTGCCCGTGCGGCGGTAGAACATGACGTATTTTTGTCATATAGATCACGGAACGGTAACAATTCTGCGAAATGCCTCACGCCCATGTCCGACTCCCAATCGCTCGACCGGTCACAGCCGGGTCATATCATCATAATGGAACGCGCCCTGATGGGGCTTGCGGTTCTGGTCCTGCTGATCACGCTCTACTATCACGCCACCGATCACGACACGTTCAAATACTGGTTCGCCGCCGAGGACGGGCCGGCGGAATGGGCCACCTTTGCCTTCCTCGTGCTCGGCCTTGTGCTGCTCTTGCGCAAGGCCGCCCGGCTCAAGGCGCGGCGCGGCATGGGCGCGGCGGCCCTGATGGGGTTTTACGCATTTCTTTTCTTCTTCGCGGCGGGCGAGGAAATCTCGTGGGGGCAGCGGATTTTTGGCTGGGAGGCGGGCGAATTCTTTACCGAGCGCAGCGAGCGCGCCGAGACCAACATCCACAACATGAACATTGGCGGATACAACCTCAACAAGGTGATCTTTGGCAGCACGCTGTCGGCGGTGCTGCTGCTCTACCTCGTCGTGCTTCCGATCCTTTATCCGCGCTGGGCGCTCATCACGCGGCTGGCCGACCGCATGGTCGTGCCGGTGCCCGCGCTGCGCCAGGGCGCGCTCGCGCTCATCGCATCGCTGGTGATGTGGTATGTGATCGACCTGCCCCGCAACTGGGAGGTCTATGAGCTGGTCTTTGCGCTCGTCGCCTCGGCGATCTTCCTTCGTCCGCAGAACCCCGAAACATTTCGGTGAGCGCGCAGCCCACATAACACATAAAAAGAGAGGTATCACATGAAAGACCTGCCCGTTTTCGACAAGCTTCTGCTGTCGCTTGTGATCGCCAATATCCTCGCGCTGATCGTGTTTCACATCATTCAGACGGATTATTTCCACACGGTCTACGCCATCGAGGACGGGCCGGCGGAATGGGCGACGGCGGTGTTGCTGTTCGTTTCCTTCATCGTGCTGCTTCGCCATGCGATCAGATTTTTCCGATCCGGACAAAAGCGCGCGATGGTGACGATGGCGCTGGGGGCGCTGCTGTTCTTCTTTGCCGCCGGAGAAGAGATTTCCTGGGGACAGCGGATTTTTGGCTGGGAAGCGGGCGAGTTCTTCACCGAAAACAGCTATCGCGAGGAAACCAACCTGCACAACCTCAAGATAGGCGAGGTGCGATTGGTAAAGGTGCTGTTCGGCAACATCCTGACGGTCGTGCTGCTGAGCTGGCTGGTGGGGCTGACGCTGCTCTATGTCCGCTCGGCGCGGATCGCGGCAATGGCAGACCGCTGGGCGATCCCGGTGGCGGGGCATCGCCACGCGGTTTTGGTGATCGTCGCGTCGGTGGTGATCGCGCTGGTCGATCTGCAACGAAAGTGGGAGGTCTACGAGTTCATCTTCTCCCTCGTGGCGCTGTCGATCTTTCTCTACCCGCAGAATGCCCATGTCTTTGCCCGCAAACCCGCGAAAGAAGCCGACGCGGCAAAGGCCCGCGCGCACGGCTCTTGATGCGGGGCGCGGCATGGGATACCCGCCTGCCAATGCAGACCTGATGGAAGGCCCCGGACATGCTGCGCCTCAATGACCGCTCGAATCTGAGCCATGCCGATGTCGTGCTCTTCGGGCTTGGCTATGCCACGCTGATCTTCACGGTGATCTACTACATCACCGGCCTGCACGCAGAATTTCGCGCGGGCTTTGCCATAGAGGATGGGCCGGTGGAATGGGGCACGGCGGTGTGCCTGTTCTTGTCGTCGCTGGTCTTGCTGCGCAACGCCGTGGCGCTGCGCGGGCGCGGGGCGCTCGCGGTGGGCCTGACGGCTCTTTACGCGCTCGCCTTCTTCTTTGCGGCGGGAGAAGAGATTTCCTGGGGCTACCGGCTGTTTGACCGCGAGGCACCGGCGTTCTTTGCCGAGAACAACGCACAGGGCGAGACCAATCTCCACAATCTCGTGGTAGGCGATGTCAAGCTGGTCAAGACGGTGTTCGGCGGCGGGCTCACGGTGGTCATCCTGCTCTACCTTCTGGTTTTGCCGCTGATTTACGGACGTATCGCGGTGTTGCGCCGGATCGTGGACCGGCTGGCCATCCCGGTCGCCGACACGCGGCACATGATCCTTGCACTGGCGGCAACGGTGGTGATCCTCGCGGTGCAGATGATGACCAAGTGGGAAAGCTATGAATTCGTGTTCAGCCTGCTCACCGTGTCTATCTTTTTGCGCCCGCGCAACGCCGCACAGGTAACGTGACAGCCCCCGCAAGGGCCGCATCCCCTCACCCCGCCGAAATCGCCGCCCCCAGCCGCGCCGCGCTGCGCGCCTGCCCGTCGCGGCCGAGCGTGCGGCACAGGATCAGCACCGGAACAAGGCCGAACGCCACCAGCACCAGCGACGGCACCGCCGCCTCGGCCAGCCGCTCGTCCGAGGCAAGCCGGTGCGCCTGCACCGCCAGCGTCTGGAAATTGAACGGGTGCAGGATCAGCGTCGCGGGCAATTCCTTCATCACGTCCACGAACACGATGAGCAGCGCCGTCAGCACCGAAGTGCGCGCCACCGGCAGATGCACCCGTCTGAGCAGGCCCGGCCCCGGCTGCCCCAGCGAGCGCCCGATCGCATCGAGGTTATGCGGCACCGTCGCCATGCCGCTGTCATAGGCGTTGAGGGCGGCGGCCATGAAGCGCACCACATAGGCCGTCACCATGAGCCAGATCGACCCGGTGATGAAAAGCCCGGTGCGAATGCCGAAATACTCGCGCATGACCGAATCGAGCGCGTTGTCGAACGCCGCCATCGGCACCATCAGCCCCACCGCGATCACGCCGCCGGGCACCGCATAGCCAAGTCCCGCGCCCACCACCAGCGCGCGCGACGCCCGCCCCGGCCGCGTGCGGGCGCGAAAGCCGACAAGGATCGCGCCGAGCACCGTCAGCACCGAGGCCACCGAGGCCAGAACCAGCGAGTTGGACATGAACCCGAGATAGCGCGGCGACAGCAGATCCTGCCCCGATCCCGCCGCCATCACCCCCAGCATCACCACCGGCACCACAAAGCCAAGCAGCACCGGCAGCGCGCAGAACATCACCGCCGCCACTGCCGCAGCACCCCTTAGCTGCGGGCGCTCCATCGTCTCGAACCGGCCGCCGCGCCCGGCGGTCTGCGCGCGGCCCCGGCTTGCGCGTTCCAGCCCGGCCAGCAGCAGCGCAAAGGCCAGCAGGCACAGCGCAAGCTGCGCCGCCGCCGCGCGATCCCCGAGCGAGAACCACGCCTGATAGATGCCGGTGGCAAAGGTCTGCACGTTGAAGAACGCCACCGTGCCGAAATCGGCGATGGTCTCCATGATCGCCAGCAACACGCCGCCGGCAATCGCCGGGCGCGCCATCGGCAGCGCCACCCGCCGGAACGCATAGGCGGGCGAGCGCCCCAGCGTGCGCGCAACGAGGAACGCATTGGCCGATTGCTGCCGGAACGAGGCGCGCGCCAGCAGATAGACGTAAGGATAAAGCACGATGGTCAGCATCACCGCGGCGCCGCCAAGGCTGCGGACCTCGGGAAACCAGTAATCGCGCGGCCCCCAACCCGTCACCGCCCGAAGCGCGGTTTGCACCGGGCCGGGATGATCGAGCATATGGGTATAGGCATAGGCCATCACATAGGCCGGGAAGGCCAGCGGCAGCGCCAGCGTCACTTCGAGCAGGCGCACACCGGGAAAGCGAAAGACCGTCACCAGCCACGCCGTCCCCACCCCGATCACCGCCGTGCCCAATGCGACGATCGCCACCAGCTTGAGCGTGTTGGCGGTATAGCGCGGCAGCACCGACCACAGCACGTTGCGCCAGGTATCGAGATCGCCGGCAAAGGCCGCCAGCGCCGCCGCCACGATGGGGGCAAGGCACAGGGCCGCCACGATCCAGGCCAGGCGGTGCAGAAAGGTCTCGCTCATCGCGGGGGATGGCTCCGGGCTTATCCGACGAAATCAATCAGTATTCCGCCCGGCGGGGCGGGTCAAGCGGCGCCCTCAGCCGTTGACCGGCAGGGCGGTGGTGGAGAACACCGTGCGCAGCGCAAAGCTCGACTGCATCTTGGCCACGCCGGGCAGCCGCGCGAGGTGCTGGCGGTGAATGCGCGCGAAATCCTCGGTATCCTCGGCCACCACCTTGAGCACGTAATCCGCCGCCCCCGCCGTCAGGTGGCATTCGAGCACATCGGGCACCCGCGCCACCGCCTTCTCAAACGCCTCGAGCACGTCATCGGCCTGTGTTGTGAGCGTGATCTCGACAAAGATCACCGCCGGAACCCGCAGCTTGCGCGCGTCGAGCAGCGCGACATAGCCCCGGATATAGCCCTCGGTTTCCAGCCGCTGCACCCGCCGGTGACAGGCCGAAGCCGACAGGTTCACCGCCTCGGCCAGATCGGCATTGGAAATGCGGCCGCGTTTCTGAAGCACACGCAACAACCGCCGGTCTGTCTCGTCCAGCGCCATCGTGGCAATACTCTCCCTCGAAACCGCGCAACTTTCGGAGTATATCCTCAGGATGCGCTTTCAGGCGAACGAAATTTCAACCCGTTTGCAGATCATGCGTGGCATTATTGCGCGCCACGAAGGAGGAGACCAGAATGAAAATCGGCTGCCCGACTGAGATCAAGCCACAGGAATTCCGCGTCGGCCTGACGCCCAATGCCGCCCGGGAGGCCGTGGGCCACGGCCACGAGGTGATCGTGCAATCGGGTGCGGGGCTTGGCGCGGGGTTCGACGATGCCGCCTATGAGGCGTCAGGTGCGCGCATCATTGCCACCGCAGAAGAGGTATTCGCCGAGGCCGACATGATCGTAAAGGTCAAGGAGCCGCAGGCCGCCGAGCGCGCGATGCTGCGCGAGGGGCAAGTGCTGTTCACCTATCTGCACCTTGCCCCCGACGAGGCACAGACCCGCGACCTTCTGGCCTCGGGCTGCACGGCCATCGCCTATGAGACGGT
Source organism: Roseovarius sp. UBA6217 (assembly GCA_002421985.1). Lineage (GTDB taxonomy): Bacteria > Pseudomonadota > Alphaproteobacteria > Rhodobacterales > Rhodobacteraceae > Roseovarius. The sequence goes on from DISF01000103.1 coordinate 10,544, forward strand.
GACCGACAGAAATGGCGGCTTGCCGCTTCTCGCACCGATGTCCGAGGTCGCCGGGCGGCTGGCACCGCAGGTGGGGGCATGGACCCTGCAAAAGGCCAATGGCGGCAGCGGCGTGCTCATGGGCGGGGTGCCCGGTGTGCGGCCCGCCAACGTCGCGGTAATCGGCGGCGGCGTGGTCGGTGCGGCGGCCGCGCGTGTCGCCGTGGGCATGGGCGCGAACGTAACCGTGCTCGACCGCTCGCTGCCACGCCTCTCGTATCTCGATGACGTGTTCCTCGGGATGCTGACGACCCAGTATTCCGACAAGTCGGCCATCGAAGACCTTCTGCCGCGTATGGATATGATCATCGGTGCCGTTCTCATCCCCGGCGCCGCCGCACCCAAGCTCGTGACGCGCGATCAGCTTGCGATGATGAAGCCCGGCTCGGTGCTGGTGGATGTGGCCATCGACCAGGGCGGCTGTTTCGAGACCTCGCGCGCCACCACCCATGCCGATCCGATCTACGAGGTGGACGGGATCATGCATTACTGCGTGGCCAACATGCCCGGTGCCGTGGCGCGCACATCGACGCTCGCCTTGGGCAATGCCACCATGCCGTTCATGCTGGCGCTGGCCGACAAGGGCTGGAAGCGTGCCTGCGCCGATGACCCGCACCTGCTTGCGGGTCTCAACGTTCATGCGGGCCAGCTCACCTATGCCGCCGTGGGCGAGGCGCTGGGAATCGAGACGGTCGACCCCAAATCGCTGATCTGAGCCGCCTTGCTCCTGCCCCTGAGCGGGCCGGGGGCGATCCGTGCTATGGGTTGGACTGCGCGCCATCCCCGGCCTTCCGGGCACATCGCGCCCGAGCTCACCCCCCGCATATTCCCTGAAGCCGCAGCCAATCGGCATCGCTCAGCACGGGCGGCGGGGCGGTGGTGCCCCTGAACGGATCGGCCTCGATCAGACCAAGAACCGTCTCGCCGGTCACATCGCGGGCATAGGCATAGGGCGTGGCGCGCACCTGCCAGCGGGCAAAGCCCGCGATCAGCGTGGCGTCGGGCGGCGGCGCGGGTGGTGCCCGGAGCAGCGTTTCGGCATGGGCACGCAAGGCCGCATCGCTCAGGCTGCCGGTGGCCAGAAGCCGCAGCACCTCCCGCAGGCCCGCGTCGCGCAGCAGCCGATCCAGCGGATCGTGCGTCTCGGCGCGCAGATGCGCGGCGATGATGGCCCCGGCGACCACATCCGCCGTGTCGTGATCCTCGACGAGATCGGCGCTGAGAAGGATGGTGCCGCCCGTGAGGCGCAGCGCCTCGCGGACCCCGCTGCGCACCACTATCAACCGGCTGCGCCCCTGTGCCGGGGGCAGCCTCTGTTCGAGCGCGGCAAGCGCGGCGTTACCGCCCGGCGTGCGGCAGGCCGGGCCAGTAACCTGCTGCATATGACCGAGCAGCGCCTGCCCGATTTCCACACGCTTGACTGCGGGCACAACGCGCAACGCATGATCGCGCGCCGCCCCCGGAAACCAGAGCGTGACCACCAGCACCACCACCAGCAGGCTTGCCGCCGTCCCGGCAAGGCGCAGCCGCCCTGGTCTTGGCCGCTGGCGGGCGACGGCATTGCGCAAGGTTTCGATGGCGGCGATCATCTCATCCTCGCCCTCGGCGATTTCGAGCGTCTCGCCGGGGTCTGCGTCGGGATGGTAGAGGGCGGGTGCGCCGCCGGGATTGGCGCGGGCAATGGCGGCAAGCGACCAATGCGCCTTGACGCGGTCGCGCGTGTCCGAAATCGTCAGCGTCGCCTCGCCTAGCGATACGATCACGTCCAGACGCTGCGCGCCCGGCTCGGGCCGCCACAGCGCCGCCGCCTCAAGCCGCTGGTATCGTTGAAGTGCCGTTTTTTTCATATGCCGGGCTGCCTTGCCTCGCTCGGGCAAGCGTAGCACGGTTGCGCGCCGGGCGGCAATCACTCGACTTGCGCGGGCAGGGCCATTGGTGTTCCGGGTCTGACGCCCGCTTTGTCATCCTTGAACGGCAAACCCGTCATACCAACGGGTCTGTGAGCAGACCTTCTCTATCCACGCGTATGAAACAGATCCGCTCCACCGGATTGAGCTCGGGGCTACAGGGAGGCAGGACGACGCGCGTGATGCCGGCCCTTGTTGCCGACACGTGCTTCATCCTGGAACCACAGCTCTGTCTGCTGGTCTGGATGGGCTGTGGCTACTGCGGCGATCCGATCAGCAATCCCCCTCAAGCGCATTGGCGAGCGCATAGATCCGCGCCGCAGCCTGTGGCCGACACGCGCGCTAGCAATGCAACCTTGGTTCTGCGCACTTCATGTCAGCCCAATCCACAAAACATGATCGCCGTGCGGTGGCGCGTCGGCGATGCACGAGAGCGCGCTCTGATTCCGCGCGGGTTCACCCTCACCCCACCGTCACCACCTCGCCCCCCGCCGCCTCGGCATCCGTATGATCGTGGGTGACTTGCAGCACCGGCAGGGCGCGGCGGCGGGCAGTCTCGAACACCAGTGCACGCACCTGCGCGCGCAGCCCGGTATCGAGCTTGGAAAACGCCTCATCCAGAAGCAGCGCGCGCGGCTCTGATAACAGCATCCGTTGCAGCGCCACCCGCGCGCGCTGCCCACCCGAGAGCGTTGCCGGGTCACGCCCGGCAAAGCCCGCAAGCCCCACCTCGGCCAGCGCCGCCTCGATTCGGTCGCGGCGTTCGCTGCGGCCCCGCACCTGCGGTTTCAGGCCAAAGGCAAGATTGGCCCCCACCGAGAGATGCGGAAACAGGTATTCGTCCTGAAACAGGATCCCGACCTGCCGCGCCTCCGTGGGCAGGCTCATCAAATCGCGCCCGTCGAGGCGAATGCGCCCGGTCATGCTGAACACCGGATCAAGCGTGCCGGTGATCGCCGCCAGCAGCGTGGACTTGCCAGAACCCGACGGCCCCATCACGGTCAGCACCTCACCAGGTGCCACGGTGCAATCGAGTGCGATGAGCCGCCTCCCTGCCAGAGAGATTGCCACCTGTTCGAACCGCAATCCGCGCGCCTCAACCATCGCGCATCCCCTTCCTGTTGCGCCAAAGAAGGCGCGGCAACAGCACAGCCAATGCAAAAGGCGCAAAGGCCACCGCCGTCTGCGCCAGCGCATATACGCCGATCACCCGCCGATCCCCGCCCGAGGCCAGCGCCACCGCCTCGGTCGTGAGCGTCGCCACCCGCCCCGCGCCCACCAGAAGCGTCGGCAAATATTGCCCGACCGAGACGGCAAACCCCACCGCCGCCGCAATGAGCAGCGGCCGCAGCAGCATCGGCAACCGCACCGCCCAGAGCACGCGATCCGGCCCGGCACCCAAGGCGCGCGCAATCGTGTCCTGCCTGCGGTCCCAGGCGCGCCACGGGTCAGACAGTGACAAAAACACATAGGGCAGCACAAACACCAAATGCGCCAGCACCACCGCCGCGCGCCCGCCATCGAAACCTGTCAGGATCGAGAGCGTCTGAAACCCCATCAGAAACGCCACCTGCGGCACGATGAGTGGCAGGTAAAGCAGCCAGAGCGCCCGCGTGGCGGGGCGCAGACCGTGGCGATGCTCTGCCTCAAGGCTCGCCAGCACCAGCAGAAGCGCCAGACATGTCGCCGCCCCGGCGATCACCAGCGTTTCGGTTACAGGCCCCGACAGGCGCGGGCCAAAGCGCTGCCAGTTGCGCAAGCTGAGGGCGTCAGGCCAGACATCGGGAAACTGCCACAACCCTGCAAAGGACCACACCACCTGTCCCGCCAGCCCGGCGATGACCGCCAGCGCCGCCAATGCGCCAAGCACCAGCGCGCCCAGTCGCACCGCCTGTTCGCCGCGTCGCCCTCCCCGCGCGCCGGAGGCGACCCAGAGCCGCCCAAGCCGCGCAACCGTCACTTCCATCAGCCGCCAGAGGCCAAGACCCAGCAGCACCAGCGCCAGTTGCAGCACCGCCCCTGCCGCCGCCTGAAAGCGGAACGCCAGATCGGGGTCGCTCATCCAGCGCACCACCTGCACCGCCAGCGTCGGCGGCGTGTTGGGGCCGAGGATGATCGCCACATCCACTACCGACATGGAAAACGCGAGCACCGCATAGACCGGCAGCCGTATCTGCCGATAGACCAGCGGGAATATCACCTTGAGCCAGCCGGTGACGCGCGCATAGCCCAGCGCCTGCGCCAGCCGCAGGCTTTGGCCGGGGCGCACTTGGCCGAGCGCCGCCAGCGTCATCAAGAGCAGAAACGGCACCTCCTTGGTGACAAGCCCGAAGATGAGGCTGAGGCCCGCCGGGTCTTGCAGGATCAAGAGATCAGGCGGCTGTGCCCAGCCCGTGACGCCGGGCGAGAGCACGCGCGCAATCCAGCCCGAGGGCGCGATGAGAAAAGCAAGGCCAAAGGCCGCCGCCGCGTGCGGCACCGACAGAAGCGGCGACAGAAGCCGCTCGATCATGCCAAAGGTGCGCGTGCCCGCCCAACCGGCGCAAATGAGCACCACGATGACGAGCGAGATTGCCGTGGCGGCAAACCCCACCCCAAGGCTGAGCACCACCGCGCGCGGCAGGCCGGGCCATGCAAAGAGCGCATCAAACGCCGCAAGGCTCACGCCCTGCCCGCCCAGCGCGGGCATATATCCCAGCGCCGGTGCCAGCGTGCCCAAAAGCCCCGCCAGCACCGGCCCCAGCATCACCGCCAGCGTCAGAAGCGGTGCCCAGGGCAGAAACCGCGCCCGCCGCACGGGGTGCGGCGGGGCGGGGGTGCAGGCCGCCGCGCGCATCGCGTCTTACTGGCCTGCGCCGTAGCGCGCGGTCCAGTCCTGCTCCAGCCGGACCATCCACGACGGATGCGGCTCGGGCAGGGATTGGCCCAGTTCCGCGGGCGCGAGCGTGGCCACGCCAAGCTCGATCGCGTCAAACCGCGCGCGATCCTCGGCGGGCAGCTTGTCCAGCGCCAGAACGGTGCCGCTGCCCCAGACCTGCGGATCGGATTTATGCGCCTGCGCCTCGGGCGACATCAGGAAATTGGCGAGCACCAGCGCGCCCTCCTTGGCATTGGCGTTATAGGGAATGGCGACAAAGCTCGCATTGCCGATGGTGCCGCCCTCCAGAACATAGGTGCGCACCGTGTCGGGTAGCTCGAAATTGGCGATAGCATTCGACGGCTCGTTCGGATTGAAGCTCAGCGCAAGGTCGATCTCGCCATCGTTCATCAACTGAATGAGCCGCGGCCCCGATTGCGGATAGGCCGCGCCACCGCGCCAGAGGTTCGGCGTGAGATCATCGAGATAGTCCCAAAGCGGCGCGGTGGCGGCCTCATAGCTTGCCTCGCTGACCGGCTCTTGCAACACCGCCGGATCGGGGGCCAGTTCCATCACCGCCTGTTTGAGGAAGGTGGAACCAAGGAAATCGGGCGGTTGCGGATAGGCAAAGCGGCCCGGATTGTCCCGCGCCCAGTCGAGCAGCGCGGGGATCGAGCGCGGCGGCGCGGCAAGCCGCGCGGTATCGTGATAGAACACGATCTGCGCCATGCCCCAGGGGGCCTCCAGCCCCTCGACCGGCACGGTGAAATCCGAGGTCACGGCGGGCTTGCCCGCGACATCGACGAATTGCCAGTTGGGCAGATCCTCGGCCCAGGGGCCGAAGAGCAGACCCTGTTCCTTCATCGCCGCGAAATTCTCGCCGTTGATCCAGATGAGATCGACCGCGCCACCCGCATCCTTGCCCGCCGATTTCTCGGCGATGACACGGCTCACGGCATCGGCGGTGTCCTTGAGCTTGACATGCTCGACGCTGACACCATGGCGCGATTTCACCTGATCGCCTGCCCAGGCGATATAGTCATTGGTGGCGTTCGACCCGCCCCAGGCGTGCCAATAGACGGTCTGGCCCTTTGCCGCTTGCGCGATGGCGGGCCAGTCCTTCGGGTCGGGCTTGACATCCTGCGCCGCGAGCGGCGCGGAGAGGGCAAGTGCCGCCAGCGCGGTCAGAATCTGTCGGATCATCAGGGGGTCTCCAGTCGGGTCAAAGGTTACAGAATATCGGCCAACAGGCCGAACTCGGAGTCAAGCCGCGCCGCCGTCGCGGGGTCGAGATAGTGATCGACGCGATCCCGGACATGGGCAATCAGCGCCGGCTCGCTATTGTCGGCCGCCCAGTCCTCGCCATCGTGGGCGACCTTGGCCTCGGCCCCCGAGAGCACGCGCCACTTCGCGCACCAAGTCATCGACCAGAGCCACATCGCGCGGCGCATCGGCAGAATCCACGGGGCCAGCGCGGCGCGCTCGGTCTCGGGAAGCGCACCCAGCCAGTGATGACAGGCGCGCGCCACCTGATGCGGCTCTAACACGGCGTAACTCGCCACATCCCAGGTGGTCGAGGTATAGAGCGTGGCATGGGCCAGATCGAGCGGCGGCGCGCTGTAGCGGGCCTTTTCCAGATCGACCAGCACGGCGCGGCCCTCGGGCGTGATCAGGAAATTGCCGGGATGCGCGTCAAAGGAAATGAGCCGCTTGGGCGGGCGTGCCTTGCTTGCCGCCAGATCGCGCAACGCGGCGATATGCGTCTCTATCATGGCGCGCGTGTCCGTGTGCGCGGCGTGAAGATACGCGGCCTGAGCCTCGATTTCCGCCAGCAGGTCGGCCAGCGGATCGGCAGGATCGAGCAGTGGCGGGCGCGCGTCCGCATCGGGCATGGGCAGCGCATGGATCGCCGCCAGCGCCGCCATGATCGCGGGCAGGTCTTCGGGCAGGCAGGCGGCGCGGCCTTTGATCTCTTCCACGATCAGCCCGCCGCGCGGCAGCGCCTGCGACGGCGGCAGCACGGCATAGATGTGCGGCGCATGTCCCGACATGCTCGCACGGGTGAAACAGGCCGCCTGATAGGCGAGGTTTTCCGCCGCGCCAAGCCGCATCTGGCTTTGTTTCGGCAGCCGCGCGATGCGCCCGGTGCCGCGCAGGCGGATATGGTCATGCGCCAGCCCGGTATCGGGCATCAGCTCGGGCAGGCATGGGGCCTGCCCCTCGGCCTTGAGCGCCACCATCAGAGCGCGCAGAAGCGCGGCGCGCCGGTCTGGGGCCGCTTCGGTCATTCCGCCGCCCGCTTTGCCGCCAGACGATCCGCGCGCAGGCGCTGCAATTCCGGCCCCAGCACGCTCGCAAAATAGCGATCACACCCGATGCAAAGGTTGCGGTAAGGCGCACCATCGGGGCGCGTGGTGCGCGATTCCTCCAGAAACCGCGCCATGTCCCAGCCCTGCGCCAGCCCCATCCGCTCGGGGTGGCCCATCGAAATCGCCTCCAGCGCCGGGTGACCCACCAGACTGTCAAGAATATCGTCCAGCCGCTCTTCACAGAGATTGCCCAGCGGCGCGGCGGTCTTGAGACAGCAGGGGAACACATCGCCATTGGGATCGATCGAGACTTCCGACCCCGAATAGCCACGATTGAGAAACCCCAGCCCCCCCGACCAGACATTGCAGAAATTATCGGTGATCGTGGCCTTTGACAGCGAGTTTTCCCAGGCTCGACCGCGCGGCCAAATCTTGCCGATCCAGGCATCCTCGGTCGCGCCGAACATCGAATAGACCGGCTGATCCGCGGTCTGATCGGCCCAGTTGCGGGTGGTGGACGCCAGCGCGCTGTCGCGCATCCCGGCAGCATGAAACATCTCGCGCAGCCGGTCGATGAGCGGCACGCGTTTGTCGCCATCAAGGCCCACGTGAAAATCATCCATCCCGGCGCAGGAAATCATCCAGACCCCGCGCGCCAGCAACTCGCTCACGATCTGCGGCGTGACCAGATCGCCGGTGGTCTGCACGATCACCCGCACGCCCTGCGGCCCGTATTTTGCCTGAATAGACTCCAATGCCGGATAAAGCACCTCCTCGCGCACCGGATCGACCAGCACCTCGCCGCCGGCCAGAATGATCCGGCTTGCGCGGCGCTCGTAACCGCCGGGGGCGGTCTCGGAGGGGGCGTTGAGATCAAGATAGCTCAGCTCGTCGGGCAGACTGTCGATCACCTTGGGGAAGGTCGTGCGCGCCTCGTCCACCACCGCGCGCAGCGCACCGCGCACGTAAGGGCGAAAGCGCGATTCGTAGCAATGCTTGCAACGGCGGTGACAGGCCCAGCAAAGGACGTAGTAAATGCTTTCCATGCGAGGGCGCTCCTTTCCGTCAATGGGGGAATAGCTGACACATCGGATAGGGCAGGGAAACATAGCCTGGCCAAATCTCACGGGATTGTCAGGGGGCTACGCCTCAGACACCGACATGGCGCTGCGTGATCTCGGGTGTCAGCGCCGTCATCGCGCCCTCCCAGACGGTGCGGCCGCGCGCGAGGATCACGGCGCGGTTGGCGATTTGTGTCAACTCTTTCAAGGATTTGTCCACCAGCACGATCGCCATGCCGGTCTCTGCCCGCACGGTGTGGATCGCGGCCCATATCTCGGCGCGCACCACCGGGGCAAGGCCCTCGGTCGCCTCATCCAGGATCAGAAGGCGCGGGTTGGTCATCAGCGCGCGCCCGATGGCCAGCATCTGTTGCTCGCCCCCCGAGAGCGAGGCGGCGCGCTGGCCCGCGCGCTCTGCCAGCCTGGGAAAGAGCGCGTGGACGCGCGCCATATCCCACGGGCCGGGGCGGGCAGCGGCGATGAGGTTTTCGGCCACCGTTAGCCCGGCGAAACAGCGCCGCCCCTCGGGCACAAGCCCGATCCCCGCCCGCGCCGCACGATAGGACGGCAGTGCGTGCAGGTCGCGCCCGTCAAAGACAAGCCGCCCTTGCGACCGTATCATCCGGCAGATCGCGCGCACGGTGGTGGTCTTGCCCATGCCGTTGCGGCCGAGCAGCGTCGCCACCGTGCCGGATGCAACCTCCAGATCGACGCCGAACAGCGCCTGGCTCGACCCGTAGAAGCTTTCCACGCCGCTGAGCCGCAGCATCACGAATCGCTCTCCAAAGAATCGCTCCCGAGATAGGCGGCGCGCACGGCGGTATCGGCGCGGATGTCGTCCGGCGTGCCGGTGGCNNTCAGCGCCACCACCTCGCCCTCGGCCACCGCGAGATCAACGCCAAACAGCGCCTGGCTCGCGCCGTAGCTTGCCGTGAGGCCCGCCACATCGAGAAGCGTCATGCCGCATCCCCCAGATAGGCCGCGCGCACCTCGGCGCTGGCGCGCACCTCGGCCACGGTGCCGGTCATCAGCACGCGGCCATAGACCAGAACGCTGATCCGGTCTGCGAGCGCAAACACCGCGTCCATGTCATGCTCCACCAGCAGGATCGGGGCCTCATGCCGCAGCGTATCGAGAAGTGCTGTCAGCCGCGCCGAGCCTTCGGCGCCAAGCCCCGCCATCGGCTCGTCCATGACAAAGGCGCGCGGCCCGAGCGTCAGCGCCACCGCCACCTCAAGCTGCCGCCGCTCGCCATGGCTCAGATCGGCCACCCGGCGGTGGCGCGCGTCCGCCAGCCCGACCCGGTCGAGCGCGGTCATGGCGCGATCCACCAGCGCGGGGCGGCTCAGCGCCGCGCGCCACATCTGCCATGGGCTGCCCGTCGCGCCCAGCGCGCCAAGCACCGCGTTTTCAAGCACGCTGTCCTCCATCGCCAGCGCCGATATCTGGAAGGTGCGCGCCAGCCCAAGCCGCGCGCGCTGCGCGACGCTGAGGTCGGTTATGGTTTCGCCCGCAAGGCGGACCTCGCCGCTATCGGGCCGCAGCGCGCCGCATATCTGCGCGATCAACGTCGATTTGCCCGCACCATTGGGGCCGATCACGGCGTGAATTTCGCCCGGTCGCAGATCAAGCGTGACCGCCTCGTTGGCCACCAGCGCGCCGAAACGCCTGCTCACGCCCCGCGCCTCCAGCACCGGATCAGCCATGCCCGCCCCCCCGTGGCGACAAAAGCCCGACGATCCCGCCGCGCGCGAACAGGACGATCAAAAGCAGGATCAGGCCCAACCAGATTTGCCAGAATTGCGTCGCCTGCCCGAGGAAATGCTCCAGCATCACGAAGACGCCCGCGCCCACCACCGGCCCGATGATCCGCGCCACGCCGCCAAGGATCACCAGCACGATCAACTCGCCCGACAGGTGCCAGCCGAACATCGCCGGGCTGACAAAGCGGTTGAGATCGGCATAGAGCGCGCCCGCCAGCCCCACGATGGCCCCCGAAATGACAAAGGCCACCAGCCGCAGGCGCATCGGCTCGATCCCAACCGCCTCGGTGCGGGCGGGCGATTGGCGCGCCGCACCCAGCGCGAGGCCAAAGGGCGACCGTGCCAGCCGCGCGCTGAGCCAGAGCACCGCGCACAGGATGGCAAAACACAGGCCGAAGAACTGGATCGGGTCGAGCGTGTTCAGCCCCGGAAAGCCGTTGCGCACATAGATCGACAAGCCGTCCTCGCCGCCATAGGTGCCCCAGGATATGGTGAAATAATAGAACATCTGCGCAAAGGCGAGGGTAATCATGATGAAGTAGACGCCGCTCGTGCGCAGCGCCAAAAGCCCCACGGGAATCGCCACCAGCACCGCGAGCAGGACCGCCGCCAGCCAGATCACCGGCATGGATTTTGTGCCTTCGATCTGAAAAAGGCCAAGATCAAGCGGCGTGTAGGTCTGCGCGTGATAGGCGAGGATGCCCATGACATAGCCGCCAAGGCCAAAGAACAGCGCGTGGCCAAAGCTGACCAGTCCGCCAAGGCCCAGTGCGATATTGAGCCCCGCCGCCGCCAGCGCGAGGATCGCCACCTTGGTGGCCAGCGTGATGGTGAACGGCGCGTCCATCGCCACGGCCAGGGCCGCGACACCGGCGAGCGCCGCCAGAACACCGAGGCTCAGCACCCGCTCGGAGATCATGCCCGCATCCCGAAAAGGCCGGTGGGCCGCCAGACCAGCACCGCGCTCATCAACAGATAGATCGCCATCGACGCCAGCGACGATCCGATAGAGGTGGCCGAGGCCGGATCGGTGAAGAGGCCGAAAAAGGCGGGCAGGAACACGCCGCCCAGCGTCTCTGTCAGCCCAACCAGAAGCGCGCCGACAAACGCGCCCCGGATAGAGCCGATACCGCCGATCACGATCACCACGAAGGCGAGGATCAGCACCGGCTCTCCCATGCCCACCTGCACCGACTGGATCGCGCCCACCAGCGCGCCCGCCAGCCCCGCCAGAGCCGCGCCAAGGGCAAAGACCAGCGTGTAAAGTTTTGAGATATCCACGCCCAGTGCCGCAATCATCTCGCGGTCATTCTCGCCGGCGCGGATGCGGATGCCAAGGCGCGTGCGCTCGATCAGCCACCAAAGCAACAGCCCCACCGCCAGCCCGATCCCGATCAGCACCAGCCGGTAGAGCGGATAGTTGATCCCCCCCGGCAGCACCACCGGCCCCGACAGCATGGGCGGAATGTCGAGATAGAGCGGGAAAGAGCCAAAGACCCAGCGCACCCCCTCGGAAAACACCAGGATGAGCGCGAACGTGGCCAGCACCTGATCGAGATGGTCGGCGGCGTAAAGCCTGCGGATCACCGTCACCTCGATGAGCGCCCCCGCGAGCGCGGCAGCAGCAAGCGCCGCGATGAGGCCCAAGAGAAAAGATCCCGTCGCCCCCGCCACCGCGGCGGCGGCAAAGGCACCGACCATGTAGAGCGAGCCATGCGCCAGATTGATGAGCCCCATGACGCCAAAGATGAGCGTGAGCCCGGCGGCCATGAGAAACAGCATCACGCCAAGCTGCACCCCGTTGAGGATCTGCTCGATGACGAGGATGGTGGACATATCCTGCCTGTTCTTGTCACGGCCCGGTGCGTCACGATACGCGCGCCGGGCCGCAGGGTGGGCTTACATCTTGCACTCGGCCGCGTAGGCGTCGGCATGATCCTCAAGGGCCACGCCAATCACCTTGTTGGTGAATACGTCGCCCTCGCGGATGACCTCTCGGGCATAGATGTCCTGGATCGGGTGATGGTTCGGGCCAAAGGCGAAATCGCCGCGCGTGCTGGCGAAATCGGCGGCGCGCAGTGCCTCGCGGAAGGCATCCGCATCCGACACATCGGCCTTTTCCAGCGCCGAAATCAGCAGGTTCGCGGTATCGAACCCCTGGCTGGCATAGAGCGAGGGCAGGCGGTCGTATTTGGCCTTGAACGACTCGACAAAGGCCACGTTGGCGGCATTGTCGAGATCCTTGGACCATTGCGAGGTGTTCACCACGCCAAGCGCCGCCGGGCCGACGGCCTGCAATATCCCCTGGTCAAAGCTGAAGCCCGGGCCCACGACCGGCAGGCCGACGCCGCTATCGGCATATTGTTTCAGAAACGAAATCCCCATCCCGCCGGGCAGGAAAAAGAACACCGAATCCGCCCCGCTGGCACGGATTTGCGCGATCTCGGCGGCGTAATCGGTCTGGCCGATCTGGGTATAGATCTCGCCCGCGACCTCGCCCCCGTAGAATCGCTTGTAGCCGGTGAGCGCGTCCTGCCCCGCCGGATAGTTGGGCGCAAGGAGAAAGCTTCTGGCATAGCCCGCGTTGTTGGCATAGGCACCTGCCGCCTCGTGCAGGTTGTCGTTCTGCCAGGCGACGTTGAAGTAATTCGGATGACACCCCTTGCCCGCCAGCGCCGACGGCCCGGCATTGGGCGAGAGATAGAATTTGCCCTGCGCGACCGCGCCGGGAATGACCGCCATCGCGAGATTGGACCAGATGATCCCGGTGAGCACGTCCACCTTTTCCGACTGAATCATCTTGTCGGAAAGCTGCACGGCGATGTCGGGCTTTTGCTGGTCGTCCTCGATCACCACCTCGATATCGTCGCGGCCCGATTGCTCGATTGCGAGCATGAAGCCATCGCGCACGTCGATCCCCAGCCCCGCACCACCGCCCGAGAGCGTGGTAATCATGCCGACCTTGACCTCGGCAGAGGCCATGCCCCCCACGAGCGCCAGAGCGGCGGCTGTCGCCAACAGTTTCTTCATTGTCATGGTCTCCCTGTTTCGTTGTCCCCGGCCATTTGCGTCGCCCGTCCCCCGCCGAAAGGCAAGAAAAATCGCCGCACCCGATGCCGTCACGCCCCGTCCCTTACCAGCGGCAAGCAAGCGATGTCACCTCTCTTGCGACATCTGCGCTGGCATGGGCAAGCGCCTCCCATGCCCCATTTCACGCGGGCAGCCTGCTATATCGCGAATCTGAAACCGCCTTTTTGGTCAGATACTTTTACCGAAACACTTGTTTTTGAAACTCCGCGCGATACGATAGCGGCGCTACAGGAGGAGATATGCCCCGAATCGCGGTAATGACCGTGACCACGGGGCAATCGCGTCATAACAACTGGGAGGAAACCATGACAGACAAGGCGAAACTTGACCGCCGTTCGTTCCTGCGCCGTGCGGCGGTAGGGGCACCGGTGGCGGCTGCGAGCACGCTCGCGGCACCGGCGGTATTGGCGCAAGCGCCGATCGTGCTGAAGATGCAGACGTCCTGGCCCTCTGGCGATATCTGGCAGGAATTCGCGCACGACTACGCGAACCGGGTCGAAGAGATGTCCGGTGGCCGTCTCAAGATCGACGTGCTGCCCGCCGGTGCCGTCGTCGGCGCGTTCCAGGTGCTCGATGCCGTCAATGATGGTGTGCTTGACGCCGCCCATTCGGTGCCGGTCTACTGGTATGGCAAGAACAAGGCCGCCTCGCTCTTTGGCACCGGTCCTGTGTTCGGCGGCTCGGCCACCACGATGTTGAGCTGGTTCTACGAGGGCGGAGGCAAGGCGCTTTATGACGAGTTGACCCAGGACATCATGGGCATGGAAGTCGATGGCTACATGGGCTTTCCGATGTTTGCGCAGCCCTTCGGCTGGTTCAAGGGCGAGGTCAACACGGTCGCCGATCTTCAGGGGTTCAAGTATCGCACCGTGGGCCTTGCGGCTGACCTGATGCAAAGCATGGGCATGTCTGTGGCACAGCTTCCGGGCGGCGAAATCGTCCCCGCGATGGAGCGTGGCGTGATCGACGCGTTCGAGTTCAACAACCCCTCTTCGGACAGAAGCTTCGGCGCGCAAGATGTGGCCAAGAATTACTATCTGTCCTCGTATCACCAGGCCTCGGAGAGCTTTGAATTCCTGTTCAACAAGCTCACCATGGAAGACCTCGATCCCGATCTGCGCGCGATCCTGAAATACGCTGTCGAAGCGGCCTCGACGGCCAACACCGCCAAGGCGATGCGGCGCTATTCGGCTGATCTGAAGTGGCTGCAAGAAGAGGCGGGTGTCACCATTCACCGCACCTCCAAGGACATCCTCGCGGCACAGCTCGACGCATGGGACAAGCTGATCCCGCAGCTTGAGGAAGACCCGTTCATGAAGAAGTGCCTCGACAGCCAGCGCGCCTGGGTGGAGCAGGTCACCTATTACGAGCTGATGAACGCCCCTGATCTGGAGCTGGCCTACGACCACTATTTCCCCGGCAAGCTCAAGCTCTGAGTGGCGCGGCAATCACAGCGAGAAAGGCCCCGGTGTCTGACGGCACCGGGGCCACTTTCGCAGCATAACGGGGGCGTGTCGTGATCGGCTTCATACGTTTTGCCGACAACCTGTCGGCGTGGTTCGGCAAGGCATTCGCTTGGCTCATTGTTCTCATGTCCGTGGGCACCGGATACGAGGTCGTGGTGCGCTATATCTTCAACAATCCGACATCCTGGGCGCTTGATGTGTCTTTCATCATGTATGGCACGCTCTTCATGATGGGCGGGGCCTATACGCTGTCGCGGGGCGGGCATGTGCGGGGCGATTTCCTCTACCGGCTCTGGCAGCCGCGCAATCAGGCCAAGGTCGATCTGGTGCTCTATATCCTCTTCTTCTTTCCCGGCGTGACCGCGCTCATTCTCGCGGGCTGGAAATACGCCGCACGCTCGTGGTCCTATGGCGAGGTGTCGGTCAACAGCCCGGCAGGCGTGCCGATCTATCAGTTCAAGACCGTGATCGTGGCCGCCGGTATCCTGCTGTTCATCCAGGGGCTGGCGCAGGTGTGCCGCTGTATCCTCGCGATGCGCACCAATGAATGGCTGGCCGCCGACGAAGACGTGTTCGAGACCGAGGACCTGCTCATGCAACAGGCCGCCAAGGCCGAGAAGGACGCCCATCCATGACCGATCCGCAAATCGCCCTGATGATGCTGGGGCTGTTTATCGTCTTCGTGTTCCTTGGCTTTCCCATTGCTTTCACCCTCATGGCGATGGGGATCGGCTTTGGCTATTACGCCTATTACGACGCGCGGCGCATGTGGCGCGCCTTCGACCGGCTGGCCGAGGATGCGGGCACGTGGGAGCAATGGCGCCTCTGGGTCGAGGGGTTCTACAACAATCGAATATTCGATCTGTTCGTGAACCAGACATATACGGTGATGTCAAACGAGGTTCTGACCGCCGTGCCGCTGTTTCTCTTCATGGGGTATATCGTCGAGCGGGCGAATATCGTGGACCGGCTGTTTTCGACGCTCAATATCGCGGCCAAGAACATGCCCGGTTCGATGGGTGTGGCGGCGCTCATCACCTGCGCGCTGTTCGCCACGGCCACCGGCATCGTCGGCGCGGTGGTAACGCTGATGGGGCTTCTGGCGCTGCCCGCCATGCTCAAGGCGCGCTATGATCCGTCGTTTGCTTCCGGCATCATCTGCGCGGGCGGCACGCTTGGTATTCTCATTCCGCCGTCGATCATGCTGATCGTCTATGCAGCGGCGTCGAGCGTATCGATTGTGCGGCTCTACGCGGCGGCGCTCCTGCCGGGTCTGACGCTGGTCGGTCTATATCTGGTCTACGTGATCGGCCGCTCGATCCTGCAACCGTCCGTGGCTCCGAAACCCAGCAACGAAGAAGTGCCCGACATCCCCAAGAGCAAGCTCTTTTTGATGATCCTGACCTCGCTGGTGCCCTTGGCCTTTCTCATCCTCGCAGTGCTCGGGTCGATCCTCTTTGGTCTCGCCACCCCGACCGAAGCGGCCTCTATCGGCGCGCTGGGCGGCATCTTTCTCGCCTTCGTCTACCGTGCGATGACGTGGCAGCGGATGCGCGAGAGCGTTTATCTGACGGTGCGCACCACGGCGATGGTGTGCTGGCTCTTTGTCGGCTCCTACACGTTCTCGTCGGTGTTCTCCTATCTGGGCGGCGAGCAGGTCATTTCCGAATTCGTGCAAAGCCTCAACCTCAGCCCGCTGGAATTCCTGCTCCTGGCGCAGCTTATCATCTTCCTGCTGGGCTGGCCGCTGGAATGGTCCGAGATCATCATCATTTTTGTTCCGATCTTCCTGCCGCTGTTGAAATTCTTCGAGGTCGATCCGCTGTTCTTCGGCATTCTCGTGGCGCTCAACCTGCAAACCAGCTTTCTGACGCCGCCCATGGCGATGTCGGCCTATTACCTCAAGGGGATCGCCCCACCGGAAGTAAAGCTGACGCAGATTTTCAAGGGGGTCATGCCGTTCCTGTTCTGCGTGTTCATCTCGATGGCGCTGATCTATGCCTATCCGCAGATCGTGTTCTACCTGCCGGAGCTGATGTATGGCAGATAAGATCAATCTGCTGAGCCTTGATGCCTGCGCCCTGCGCGAGCGTCTTGCAAGCGGGGCGCTGGGCGCGCTTGAGCTGGCCGAGGCCTGCATCGCCCGGATCGAGGCGCGCGAGGACGAGGTAAGGGCCTGGGCGTGGATCGATCCGGATTTTGCCCGTCATCAGGCCCGCGCGCTCGATGCGCAGCGGCAATCGGGGCGGGCCATCGGGCCGCTGCACGGGCTGCCGGTGGGCTTGAAGGACATCATCGACACCGCGAAAATCCCGACAGAGAACGGCTGCCCGCTTGATGCGGGTCGCGTGCCGGTCAGGGATGCCGCCATTGTTGCGCGGCTCAAGGCGGCGGGCGCGATCATCATGGGCAAGACCGTGACGACGGAACTGGCCTATATGCACGCCGGGCGCACCCGCAACCCGCACAACCCCGCGCATACGCCCGGCGGCTCGTCCTCTGGCTCGGCGGCGGCGGTGGCCGACGGCATGGTGCCGCTGGCCGTGGGCACGCAGACCGGCGGATCGGTGATCCGGCCCGCCTCGTTCTGCGGCGTCACCGGGTTCAAGCCCAGCTTTGGCGCGATCCCGCGCACGGGCGTGCTGATGCAATCGCCGACGCTTGATACGCTGGGGGTGTTCGCGCGCACGCCCGCCGATGCGGCGATGCTCGCGCAGGTTTTGATGGGGTATGACGCGGGCGACCGGGCCACCACGCCTGCGCCTGTGCCAGATCTGCATGGCGTGGCCACGTCAAAGCCGCCGGTGAAACCGGTTCTTGCCTTTGTCAAGCCGCCGGGATGGGACAGGGCCGATCCGCAGCTTCACGCCGCCTTTGCAGAACTGTGCGAGGCGCTGGGCGATCAGGTGTTCGACGTGCCGCTGCCCAATGCCTTCGATCAGGCCGCAGACCAGCGCGCGCGGATCAATTTCGCGGAAATGGCGCGCTATTATCACCGCTACGCGAAAAACCGCGACGCGCTCGGTGCCCGCACCCGCGCCGCCATCGAGGAGGGTGAGGCGATCCTTGCGCGCGATTATATCGCTGCGCTTGATTGGCCCGATGTGCTTTATGCCGGGCTTGGCGAGATTTTCGCGCGCTGCGATGCGATCCTCTGCCCCGCCGCCACCGGCCCCGCGCCCGAGGGGCTTGAATTTACCGGCGATGCGGTTTTCAACGGGCTGTGGACGCTGACCGGCGTGCCTGCGGTGACGGTGCCCGCCTTTACGGCGGAAAACGGCCTGCCGATGGGCGTGCAGTTGGTGGCCGCGCGCGGCAATGATGCGCGGCTCTTGCGCACGGCAAACTGGTTTCACGGCTGGCTTTCCGAGGTCGGCGCATGATGAAAGGATGACGGCATGAACAGGGTTCTGGCGCTTTTCGCCTTCGCGGTTCTGGCTGCGTTTCTCTATATCCTCGCCAGCAAGATCGGCTCGCTCGATCTGTGGCTGGTGACCGTGCTGGCCGCCGGTCTCGCGGCCTATGATTTCATGACCTCCAGCAAGAACAAGGGCTAGGCGGTGTCCAAACCCGTGATCTGGATCCCGCGCCGCCTGTCGGATGCCACGCTCGCGCGCGCGCGGCGCGATTACGAGGTGATCGTGAATGAGGCCGACACCCCCGGCACCGCCGAGGAGATTATCGCCATGAGCAGCCGCGTGGACGCGATGATCCCCTGTCATTCCGAGCATTTCAGCGCGGATGTGGTGGCGCGGCTCGATCCCCGGCTTAAAATCGTGGCCAATCATTCGGTGGGTGTCGATCATTGCGATCTCGCGGCGCTGAAATCGCGCGGCATCGTGGTGACAAACACGCCCGATGTGCTCTCGGACGCGACCGCCGAAATCGCCATGCTGTTGATGCTGGGCGCGGCGCGCCACGCGGTCGCGGGCGACCGGCTGGTGCGGCAGGGGCAGTGGGATAGCTGGTCGCCGTCCTTCATGGTCGGCAAGCAGGTTACCGGCGCACGGCTCGGGATCATCGGCATGGGCCGCGTGGGGCGCGCGTTCGCCGAAAAGGCGCGCGGGTTCGGGATGGAGATCCATTACCACAATCGCTCGCGGCTTGCCCCCGAGGTGGAACAGGGCGCGGTGTTTCACGAGGATCTCGAGAGCCTGCTGGAGGTGGCCGATTTCCTGTCGCTGCATTGCCCCGCCACGCCGGACACGGTCGATCTGCTGAACGCCGCGCGCATCGCGCGCCTGCCTGCGGGGGCGGTGGTGGTCAACACCGCGCGCGGGGCGCTGATCGACGAGGCGGCGCTGCTGGCCGCCATCGAGAGCGGCCATGTCGCCGCCGCCGGGCTTGATTGCTTCAAGGTGGAGCCGGGCGGCAACCCCGCCTTTGCCGCCCATGAAAACATCTTCATGCTGCCCCATATCGGCAGCGCCACCCGCGCCACGCGCGACGCCATGGGCTTTCGCGCGCTCGACAATCTCGATGCGTTCTTTGCCGGACAAGAGCCGGCGGATCGGCTGGTGTGACGGCAGGAGGCTGGCCCGCCTGACGCGAAGACCACCGATGCGGTTATTACCGGCCCGGAGCCGTTATTCCGCAGCGATAGGCGTGGTATCCGCCGTGCGAAACAGCGCGCGGCTTTCGCGCGCGCGGCGCAGGATCGCGGGCGGATCAACCATCTCGGGCGTGGCCATGAGCCACCCGACCCGCCGCCCCGAAAGCATCGACAGCGGCACCGCCAACCCGAGGCTGAGCGCGATGGGCACCAGCCAGAGCGACACCAGCCCCCCTGTGATTCCCAGCGCCAGAGCCAGACCGCTCACCGTTTCCAGCGCGTGAAACTTGAGCACCGTGGCCGGGCTGTAATCGCCGCCATTGCGCGCCTGCGGCGACCAGATGGGACGGATGCCGATCACCGTGCGCAACACCGCCACCACCTGTTGCACCATCATGACCGGCGCGAACAGGATCGAGAGCACAATCTCGGCCACAAGCGACGCGAGGAACCGCGCCACACCGCCAAAGCGCGCCACCGGCACCTCGCCCACGAGAACGCCAAGCGCGCCCATCGCCTTGGGCGCGAGCAACATCGCATACATGAAGAGAAGGATCATCCCCGATTGCACGCCGCTCATCTCGGGCCAGACCGGATAGAGCGGATTATCGGCCGAAAAATAGGTGATGACGCTGTCCGGCCCATTGCCCAGAAGCGCCCAGATCACCAGCAGGATGAACCATGCAGGCGACAGAAGATAGCTCATCGCGCCATTCAGCAGGTGAAACCGCGACACGACATGCAGGCCCCGCGTGCCCAGCAGGCGCAGATGCTGAAGATTGCCGTGGCACCAGCGCCTGTCGCGCAGCGCATAATCAACCAGGGTGGCGGGCGGCTCTTCATAGCTGCCCTCGATCCCCGGCGCGAAACGCACCGTCCATCCGGCACGGCGCAAAAGCGCCGCCTCGACGAAATCATGGCTCAGGATCAGCGCACCGCGCCGCCCCGTCCGCGCAGGCATCTGCGGCAGTCCGGCGCAATCGGCAAAGGCGCGGATGCGGATGATCGCGTTATGGCCCCAGTAATTGCCCTCGCCGCCAGACCAGCCCGAAAGCCCCGCGTTGAGCAGCGTGCCATAGACCGAGGCCGCGAATTGCTGCATCCGGCCAAAGAGCGTGTCCGAGCCGATCACCAACGGCGCGGATTGAATCAGGCCCGCGCCGGGATCGGCGGCCATCTCATCGGCCAATGCCGTGATCGCGCCCGAGCTCATCAGGCTGTCGGCGTCGAGCACGAGCATCGCCTCATGTGCCCCGCCCCATGTCTCGATCCATTGCCGGATATTGCCCACCTTGCGCGCGGCATTGTCGCTGCGGCGGCGATACCAGACCCGCAGATCGGGCGGCAGAACCCGGCGCAGCCGGTCAAAGGCACGCCGCTCGGCGAGCGCAATCACGGCATCCTGCGTATCGCTGAGGATATAGAGCGCGAAACGATGCGCCGTGTGCGCCTCGCGCAGGGCCAGCATCATCGCGCAGGCATTGCCGAACACGTCGGCGGCATCCTCGTTATACACCGGCACCACCAGAGCCACGTCGAGCGATGCGCCGCCGACAGTATCACGCGCCCCGCCACAGCGCCGCATCAGGTGACAGCCAAGCCCCAGCGTCGCCGTGGCCACCGACAGCGCAACCCAGAAGAACGTCGCCGCCACCAGCGCCAGCAACACCCATTCCAGCCACCACATGCCGCCATCCGACAGCCAGTCGGCAAAGGCAAGCGACAGCCCGCCGGTGATGACAAGCGCCGGAACAAACGCCGCCGCGCGCCGCCACCACACGCCCGGCACGGGCCGCAGGGCGGGGGCGTTGGGGTCGCGATGCGCGCGCCGCAGATCCTGCACCGGATGGGGCAGCGGGCTTGGCGGCGGCATCACGTCGCCACCGGGAAAGGGGGCTACGCCGTCCATCTGTAAAGCCAGACCTCGCTCACGCCGCGCCCCTCGTGGAAAAGCTGCGCGCGCATCTCGGATGCATCCACATCGCCGGGATCAAAGGAAAACGCCAGCCGCGGGCCGCCGGTCTCGGGGTTGCGCTGAACAAGGCCCTCCGATGTCTCCAGCCCGGCGGCGCGCAGAAAGACGACAAGATCGTCGTAATCCTCGGGCAGGGCGGCATGGGGGGCAAAATCAATCGTGACGACCTGCCGCGCATCGAGCGGAAAGCCGCGCCCGATCCGCGTCTCCAGAACCCGCGCGACCGGAATTTGCTCGGGGATATCGCCGGTCCATGACATGCGATAGCTGAAGGCGTGTTCGCTGCCCGCGGCCAACGGCTCTCGGGGGCGCCAATAGGCCACGATATTGTCGAAAATCTCCTTGTCGGTGGGGATTTCCACCAGCGTGACGGCCCCGCGCCCCCAATCCTCGCCGGGCGTGATCCAGAGGCTTGGGCGGCGGTGATATTGCGCCTCCAGATCGTGGAAGTCCGAATAGCGCCGCGACCGCTGTGCCAAGCCAAAGCCCTGAAGGCCTTCGTCCACGAAGCTCGACACCTGCAAACTGCGCGGATTGCCCAGAGGGCGCCACAGCATCTCGCCATTGCCGTTGAGGATCGTCAGGCCGTCGCTGTCATGCACCGCGGGGCGGAAATCGTTGAAGCGGTCGCGCATCTTGGCGTCGAAATAGAACATCGAGGTCAAGGGCGCGATGCCGACATTGGCCAGATCGGCGCGCGGCCAGAGTGTGCAACGCAGATCGACATCCGCCGCATCGCCGTAAGGGTCGAGGGTGAAGTGATACATCCCCGTCACCGACGGGCTTTCCATCAGGGCGTGGATGCGGTGCAGCCGCGCGCCGGGCTTTGGCTTTTCCACCCAGAACCTTGTGAAATCGGGGAATTCCTCGCCCTCGGGTGCGGCAGTGTTCACCGCCAGCCCCCGCGCCGACAGGCCATAGACCAGATCGCGCGGGATCACGCGGAAATAGCTCGCCCCCTGAAACACCGCGTATTCCTGAAAGAAGCCCGGCCTGGCGATCTCGGCCCGAAGGCGCACGCCGGAATAGCCGAGCCTGTCGTCGATGGGCAGATCGGTCGGCACGATCTCGTGTTTTTCATAAAGCGACATGTCAAAGGGCAGGCGACGCGCGACGCCATCCTCGACCATGTTGACCTCGACCGAATGCGGGAAATAAAGCCCCGGCGGGAAAAGATCGAATTCAAGCGTCGTATCCTCCCCGGCCCAGAAGGCGCGCGACGTGTCAAAGCGGATCGCACGATATTGGTCATAGGTCAGGTCGCGCCATTCCTGCGGCACCGGATCGCGCTGCGCATAGGGTTTCGCCGCCACCTCGCGGGCAAGCGCATCGAGCATATCCTCGGAAAAGGGCACGCCCCCGGAGGCCCTCGCCATGCCTGGCCAGAGCGCCAGCGCGCCCAGCCCTTGCAGAACCTCGCGCCGGATCATTTCGCCACCCTCCAGGGATGGCCCTTGAACCACGCCACCGTGTAGGCCACCACGATGAGCGCGCCGAAGCCTGCAAAATTCGCCAGCGTCATGTTCCATGTATTGCGCCCGACCTGATCCATCACGAAGCCCGAAAGCCGCGCGAACACCATCGAGAAAACGAAAACCGCCAGCGACTGCTGCCCGACCTTGAGGATCATCGCCAGAAGCCCAGACCAGACCCGCGCCGCGATCCCGCTGCCTGCCGCGCGAAGCCGCGCGCCCCCCTCTCCCGCCGCCGCCCAGCACAGATAGGCAAGGGCGAGGAAATGGATGTAGCGCAGGATGCCGAAATCGGACTTGTTGAACAGTCCGCCATTGGCGATGCGCCAGTCGCGCGCCCAGTCAAACCCGAATTCGCGCACACCGATATTTGACAGCGGAATATTTCCAATTACGATGAACAGCGCCAGCCCGATCAAGACCGGGGTCACCGGTGGCTTCGGAATCCAGCCGCGCATGAAAGCAAAGCCGGTGAAAAACACCAATTGCCAGCCAAACGGGTTGAAGAACCATTTGCGATCCGACCACGGTTCTGCCGGAAAGCCGAGGTGAAAACCCATCAGGCCCAGCGTATCGAGCACCGCGCGTTGCGCGAAAAGCCAGATCAGCCCCATCGCCGCGAACACCGCCCAGACGCTGATTTTGCTTAGCGCCATCATCAGCGGCATCATCACGATGATGACCATATACATCGGCAGGATGTCGAAATAATTGGGCACATAGGTGAGCGTGAACAGCCCCACCAGTTGCGGCCCCGGATCGGCAAAAAACTTCCACAGGTTGAGCGTGCCGATATAGGCGTTGTCGAAATCGCCAAACAGGTCAAAGGCCGCAAGCATGGTGGCAATGGCAAAGAACATGCAAATATGCGCCCAATAGACCTGCCAGACACGATAGCCCACGCGCCCCGTGCCAAGCACCCAGCCCGCCCGGTCAAAGGTGCGGCCAAAGGCGATGGCCGAGGCCATGCCCGAGCAGAACACGAAAATCTCGGTCGCGTCCGAAAAGCCCCAGCGCGCCGGAATCCAGCTTGAGAAGAAATTGCTCGGCGTGTGCGAGGCGAGGATGATAAACATCGCCAGCCCGCGAAAGAAATCCAGCCGGATATCGCGGGTGCCCGCCACGGGGGCGGCAACCGCCTTGTGCGTTCGGCTATGGGACATGGCCGGAAAGGCAACACTCGTCATCGCGGTGTCGGCTCCTTGCTGATTGTGTCGCGCGCTCACTCTGCCGGCAGACGCCCGGCCTCGCCCCAGGCGGTGCGCGCCCCTGCGATCAGATCGAGCCGCGCGCTTGCATAGCCGTCGAGCTTGCCCGCGCGGCGTGCGCGGCGCTCGCCGAGGATCGTCTTGGCCTCGTCGAGAAAGCCCGCGCGAATCGCCGCATCAATAGTCAGGCGCTCGAAAACATCGCGCTGCGCATGGCTTCCGCCGACAAGTTTCATGGAGTGACGCGCCCGTCCCAGATTGAGAAACGCCGTCTTGTAATCCCCTTCCCCGAAGGCCTCAAGCCCCGTCGCTGCCGACAGGCCGGAATTCGCCAGGCGCGCCATCATGTCAGAGGAATTGGCGCGTTTTGCATCCCTTTGCAGCCTCGTCATGAGGCGTTTGATCGCCGTCTCCCGCCTGCCCCCGATAAGCGCCAGCAGATAATGCAGATCGGCAAATATGAGACAGGCATCCTCGGTCCTGTTCTCGCAGATATCGGCCATTTCCTCCCAGCGCTCGCCCACGTCGATCCCTTCAAGCTCCAGCCGCATGAGCATCGAGGCCCCGTTGGAGATGTCGCGGAAATCGTCGGTGTGATCGCGGCGCACTTCTGTATCGTAAAGCGCGAAAACCGCGTCGATCTCGCCCTGATCGAGATGCATCAGCGCCTTGTGCCACCAGACGTGATAGCGGAAATTGTTGCAATGCGCCCAGGCTGCCTCGCGCCCGTCGAGCCAGGTCAGGCCCGCGCGCGAATTGCACGTCATGTCAAAGACATGCGCCACCGCGTGCAGCCCCCAGGCATCATCGGGCGAGAGGCTCAGCCCGAGCCGCCCCGCCGTTTCGGCGCGGCCATACTCGCCCGTTTCCTCAAGCGCGAAGGCGTGACAGCCGAAAAGATAGCCGCGCGCCGGGTTGGCCGCGTCATAGGCCGGGAGCAGCGACTCGATCGAGGTGCGCATCCCGTCCCTGTCACCCAGGATGAAGCGGATCGCGTGGCTCATCTTCATCGCCAGAGCATCCTCTGGCCAGCGCGTGAGGATCGCCTCCATCTCGCGGACGGCCTCGGTCGACCGCCCGCCAAGCCAGGCACCAAGCGCACGGACATAGCCCCGCTCGCGCGCCGTGGGTTCGCCCTGCCGGGCACAGAGCGTCGCGGCCTCATGCGCGGCACGCGCGGTCTCGACCATCTCGCTGCGCCCCAGCATCATGCAGAAAAGCCCCTTGACCGCGTGCGCCATCGCGAAATCGGGTTCTTTCTCCAGCACGTTTCCAAGATGGTCCGGGGCCACCGCGGCATGGGCAAGAAACGCAAGCACCAAGGCATCCCACGCCTCTGCGGCCTCGGGGGATGAGAGCGAGGTATCATACCCGAATTGATCGTTACACATGGCCGGGTTTCCCTTCAACGAGATGATCAGCCTCAGCTAGCCTGCTCGATATGGCACCGGCAACACGCGCGCTGGACGCCTCACCAATACGTTATGTGTTCGGCACAGAATGTGACCTCTCGCGCCGCGTTGCTCAAGTCTTGGGCGAAAGTTATTGCGCGGAAACCCGCTTGTGGCGAGTGTGCGGGCTCATTTGGCCACCGCGGCCTCTGCCACGCTCTTGAACACCGCGTCAAGCTCTGCCGCCAGCGCGCGCAGCGCCTCGCCGCCCTCGTCGAAATAGGGTGCAAAGACATGGCTTGGAGTCTTGTAGGACAGGGTCGAGCTGCCATCGGCGTTTTCCGTGGCATAAAGCACGATCGGCGCTTCGATCCCGGCGGCGATGCTCGCCTCCAGCATGCGGCGCGCGTAATCGTTGCGATAAAGGCCAAACACCCGGTTGCCGGGAATGGTGATGCCCTGCGCCTTGGCCCCCGCCGAGGCGCTGGCCTGCGAGACGATGCGAATCTCGCTGGTCTCGACTGCGGCAGGCACCGCCTTTATCAGGTCTTCAAAGGATTTTTCGCTGTGCAGCACAACCCAGCCCTCGCGCGGCTCAAGCGCCTGTGCGCTGCCGGCAAAGAGCATGAAAACGGCAAGAAGTTTCAGAATACGTTGCATGAATAGCCCTCCGATTGCTATCGGATCGCTACGCCTTGTCCCGAGTCGCGGCAAATCACGTGGCCGCGAGCCAAGGTTACTCCCCGTCTTTCAACCGCCCCAGCACTGCCTCGGTATCCGCCCCCGTAGACGGCGGCGCGCTGCGATAGCTCACCGGCGTGCGCGAAAACTTGAGCGGATTGCCGATAAGGCGCACCTCGCCCCTGGCGGTTTGCGGCGCGGGCAGGGTGATGGTCATCGCGCGCGCCTGCGCCTGTTCGCTTTCCAGCGCCTGTTCGATCGTGTTGACCGGCCCCACCGGCACGCGGCGCGCCTCCAGCCCGTCGATCACGTCCTGCATGGTCCGGGTGGCCAGCACCCCGCCAATCATCGGCACCAGCGTGTCACGATGCGCCAGCCGCGCGCTGTTGGTGGCAAAACGGGGATCGCTGGCCCAGTCGGCATGGCCCAGGTAGTCGCAGAACCGCGCGAACTGGCTGTCATTGCCCACCGCCACGATCACATAGCCATCCGAGGTGGCAAAGACCTGATAAGGCACGATATTCGGGTGGGCGTTGCCCGCGCGCAGCGGCGATATGCCCGATGTCAGATAATTCATTCCCTGATTGACCAGACAGGACATGGTCGCATCCACCAGCGCCAGATCAATATGCTGCCCCTCGCCGGTGGCATCGCGGTGGCGCAGCGCGGCCAGAATCCCCGTCGCGGCATAAAGCCCGCAAACCACATCGGCCATGGCCACGCCCACCTTCATCGGCTCGCCCCCGGCCTCGCCGGTGATTGACATGATCCCGCCAAACCCTTGGGCCATCAGGTCATATCCCGGCTTGTCGCGGTTCGGCCCGGTCTGGCCAAAGCCGGAGATCGAGCAATAGACAAGGCCGGGATACGCCGCACAAAGCGTCTCGTGATCCAACCCATATTTGCGCAAACCGCCGGGTTTGAAATTCTCGATCACCACATCGGCGCGGCCTGCGAGCGCGTGCAGCATCTTTTGCACCTCTGCGTCGCCCAAATCCACCGCCACGGATTTCTTGTTGCGGTTGGAGGACATGAAATAGGCCGAAAGATCGGTGGGCCTGCCGGTTTTGTCCATGGCAAAGGGCGGCCCCCATTGCCGCGTATCATCACCGGCAAGGCTCTCGATCTTGATGACCTCCGCCCCCAGATCCCCCAATAGCTGCGTGCAGGTCGGCCCCGCCAGGATGCGGCTGAGATCAAGAATAACGAGTCCGTCCAACGGTCCGGGCATGGGCACCTCCTCAGATGCGGTTGTCATAAGAGCCGCGGTCGATCTCGGCGGCGATAACGGTGAAGCGGTCGGCCTGCTGCGCGGCCTGCAAGGCGGCGCGCAGCTCGGCGCGGTTCGACACCCGCACGCCATGGCCGCCAAAGGCCCGCCCGATGGCGGCAAAATCGTGATGGCCGAAATCCACCGCCAGATGATCCAGTGTCTGATGGGTATAGGTCAGCCCCTCATCGGCATCGACACAGCCCGAAATGACAATGAGCCGCACCCGGTCCTGATGCGCATTGGCAATCGCGTTGACCCCGTTCAAGACCCCCGGCCCCAGCGTTGCCACCACAATCCCCGGCGCGCCGGTGCGCTGCCACACACCCTCGGCCATGAAGGCCGCCGCGTTCTCGTGGCGGGCCAGCACCACCTCGATCCCCGCGCGGGCCAGCGCATCCATCACCGTCAGAACCTCGCCCCCCGGCATCCCGAACGCATGGCGACACCCGGCCTCGAATAACCGCCGCGCCAGATGATCGGCGGCGCGCGGCGGGCGTGTCTCGGGGCGGCTCATGGCGGGTTCCTGCGTTGATCCGGGTCATGTTGTGGCCGAGCAGCAGCACGACCGCAAGCCGGATTGCCCCCCGCCGGGGTGGAATTCTCCCCCGCCTGCGCTCTATATCCGGCTTGAGGCACGCACCAAAACCGCCTAAGCAAACGAGAAATTTCACTCCCCGAGAGGCCCCGCGCGGGCAGGCAAGGTATCCTTATGGCAAACCATCTCTATCAGACAGACCTGCCCGACGGGCTCGACCTTGGCCGCGTCGTCGCGATCGACTGTGAGACCATGGGCCTTCAGCCGCATCGCGACCGGCTTTGCCTCGTGCAGCTCTCGGGCGGCGATGGCAACGCGCATCTGGTGCAGGTGGCACAGGGGCAGACAAGCGCGCCCAATCTCGAACGGCTCCTGACCGATCCCGACACGCTCAAGCTGTTTCATTTCGGGCGCTTCGACATCGCCGCGATGCACAACGCCTTTGGCGCGCTCGCCGCACCGGTCTATTGCACCAAGATCGCAAGCAAGCTCATCCGCACCTATACCGACCGGCACGGGCTTAAATATCTGTTGCAGGAACTGCTTGGCATCGACATCTCCAAGCAGCAGCAAAGCTCGGATTGGGGGGCGCCCGCGCTCAGCGCCGCGCAACTGGATTACGCCGCCTCTGATGTGCTTTACCTGCACCGGCTGCGTGAGGTTCTCGACGCCATGCTGGCGCGCGAGGGGCGCACGGAACTGGCGCAGGCCTGTTTCGATTTCCTGCCCATGCGCGCGCGGCTCGATCTCGCGGGCTGGCCCGAGACCGACATTTTCGCCCATTGAGCGATGGCGCGCGCAGACAATACCTATTCGCGCATCGTGGCATGGATGAAAATCCTGCTGCCGCTTGCCGCGCTCGGGCTGTTATCCTCGCTGTTTCTCATTTCCAACACGGTCGATCCCTCGCGCTCTGTTCCGATCACGCAGATCGACCTTGAGCAGCGCGCGCGCGATCTTGGCGTCACCCGGCCCAGCTTTGCCGGGATGTCAGCGCGCGGCGACGAGATTACCCTCAGCGCCGAGACCGCGCGCCCTGATCGCGACACGCCGGAGCGCCTCTTTGCAGAGCAGATCGCCGGTGAGATCGGCCTTGCCGACGGGGCCGGGTTGCGCCTGCGCGCAGCCACATCCCGGCTCGACCAGACGACGATGACCGCCGTGCTTGAGGGCCGCGTGCATATCACCACCACCACCGGCTACGAGATCCACACCGAACGCCTTGACATGCGGCTTGATACGCTCTTTGCCGAAAGCCCCGGCGCGGTTGACGCCACCGGGCCTATTGGCGATCTTTCGGCGGGACGGATGATCCTGCACGAGGCCAGTGACAGCGGGGATGCCGAATTGCTTTTCAGCGGGGGCGTCAAGCTGATATACCGCCCGCAGACCGAAGGGGAACAGGACCAGTGACGATGTTTGCACGGATCGCCGCCGCCGCCGCGTTGTCGGGCATCGCGGCGTTTGCCGGGGCACAGGGCGCACCGGTCGCCTTTGGCCAGATAATGACCGATCGCGCCCTCCCGGTCGAGGTGACATCCGACGATCTGAGCGTCAACCAGGCCGACAACACGGCGGTTTTCTCCGGGGGCGTGGTCATCGCACAGGGCGCGATGCGGCTTTCGGCACCGCGCGTGCGGGTCATCTATCTCGCCGACCGCAGCGGCATCGAGGCGCTCGAGGCCACCGGCGGCGTCACGCTGGTGAGCGGCGAGGACGCCGCCGAGGCCGCGCGCGCCGATTACAACATCACCACCGGCATAATCGAGTTGCGCGGCGACGTGCTTCTGGTGCAGGGCGACAATGCGATCACCGGCGATACGGTGATTGTCGATACCGGCGCAGGCACCGCGCGGGTAAGCGGGCGGGTCAAGACCGTGCTGCAACCCGGAGCGCGCGAATGAACGCCCCCGGCCCCCGCCTTGCGCATAGCAACACCGCAAAGGGCCTGCGGGTCGAGAAACTGCGCAAGAGCTATAGCAAGAAGCTGGTGATCCGCGATGTCTCGCTTTCGCTCGACCAGGGCGAGGTGGTGGCGCTGCTTGGCCCCAACGGCTCTGGCAAGACCACGACATTCTATGCCATCGCCGGACTGATCCACACCGAAGGCGGGCATATCTATATCGACGGGCGCGACGTGACCTCGCTGCCGATGTATCGCCGCGCCAAGCTCGGGGTCGGGTATCTGCCGCAGGAAATGTCGATCTTTCGTGGCCTGTCGGCCGAGGATAACATCATGGCCATCCTCGAGATTTCCGAGCCGTCGCGCGCGCGGCGGCGCGAGCGGCTCGAACAGCTCCTGTCGGAATTTTCCATCGAGCACCTGCGCCGCGCCCCCGCGCTCGCGCTTTCGGGGGGCGAGCGGCGGCGGGTGGAAATCGCGCGCTGCCTTGCCGCCAACCCGCGCTATCTGCTGCTTGACGAGCCGTTTGCCGGGGTCGATCCGATCTCGGTGGGCGATATCCGGCATCTTGTCGCCGATCTCAAGAAGCGCGGAATCGGCGTGCTCATCACCGATCACAACGTGCGCGAGACGCTCGAAATCGTGGATCGCGCCTATATCCTGCACGATGGCCGCGTGCTCATGTCGGGAAGCCCCCGCGATGTCGTCGAGAACGAGAACGTGCGCCGGGTCTATCTCGGCGACAGCTTCCGCATCTCGTGATGGCCTGCGCAAATCGGATTGACAAATCCCCGGCAAGGGGCGTCAATTGAGAGATGACATATCGTGATCGCACCCCGAATATCCGATCATTCCCATGCCAGGGGGCAGGCCTCGGCCACGATCACGTATTGTCATTGTTCAGCATCGAAAACCGGGCCTGACCTTGTGCGCACAGTCTGTGACGCGCCGGTCCGTGGAATATAAGGAGGCAAGATGCGCTATCAAATCAGTGGAAAGCAGATCGACATTGGCGAGGCCCTGCAAACCCATGTCAAGGACGAGCTTGGCGCGGTGGTCTCGAAATACGCCGAACGACCGACCGACGCGCAGATCACCTTTTCGCGCAACGCGGGCGAGTTTGCCTGCGAGGCTGTGGTCCATCTTTCCACCGGGCTGACCGCGCAGGCCAAGGGCAAGGCGCATGAAATCTATGCCGCTTTCGATGCCTGCGCCGAGAAGATGGATAAGCAGCTCCGCCGTTACAAGCGCCGCCTCAAGGATCATCACAAGGACCGCGTGGAACCGGTTGAACTCTTCGGGGCGTCCTCGTATATCCTCTCCTCGGATGCGGACGCGGGCAGCGAAGAGCCCGACAGCCTGCAACCGATCATCGTGGCCGAGATGGAGACGAAAATCCCCTCTCTCTCGGTCGGGGAAGCGGTGATGCAGATGGAGCTTGCAGGCGCACCGGTGCTGGTGTTCCGCAACGAAGGCAAGAAGACGGTCAATGTCGTGTATCGCCGCGAAGACGGCAATATCGGCTGGATTGACCCCTGATCGGAGGTGACCGGCGCGCCGGTCGAGACATCACAGCATATGGATTTGACCATGCTCCTCAAACCCGAGGCCGTCCGTGCATTATCCGGCATCAGCAGCAAGAAGCGCCTGATGAACGAATTGGGGGCACGGGCGGAGGCCGCCTATGGCCTGCGCCAGTCCGACGCCGTCGATGCGCTTCTGGAGCGCGAAAGCCTTGGGCCGACGGGCGTCGGCAACGGCGTGGCGCTGCCCCATGCGCGGCTTGACGGGCTTGACGAGGTGGTGGGCGCGCTTGTCGTGCTCGACAAGCCGATCCCGTTCGACGCGGTAGACCGTCAGCCCGTTGACGTGATCTTTGCGCTGTTCGCGCCGCTCGATTCGGGGGTGGAGCATCTCAAGGCGCTGGCGCTGGTCTCGCGCACGCTGCGCGAGCCGTCATTCTGCGCCAAGCTGCGCGCCAACCACGACAGCGCCACGCTCTTTACCATCGTGACAGAGGCTCAGGCGGCGCAGGCCGCCTGAGCCGGTCAGACCCCGGTCAGCGCCAGTTGCCAAAGCCAAAAAGCACGTAATCGCGCTGATAGACGGCGCGCGCTGCGCGCTCGATCCCGTCATCGTAAATGTCATCGAGCGCAAAGGGTCCAACCGGCACCACACTCGGCGCGGGCGGCGCGTCACGGCCCACCTGCGCCGCCAGTGCCGCAAGACCCGCCGCCATCTCGTCTTCGCGCAGGATCGCATCGGGCGCGCCGAATTGCGCCATCCCCTCGATCAACGCCGCCTGCGTGGCCCAGGCCGGATCCACCCGGATCGCGGTTTGCCCGGCGAGGTTGGCCTTGAGAAACTCCAGAAACGCGGCAAAGGCCGCGCGATGCGCCGCGCGGTCATAGCCCGCATCCGGCCAGTCGGCGGGAATTGGCAGCTTGCAGGCCTTGCGCAGGGTGCGCCGGATGCTGCTGTAGCAGCCCGGCCCCGGCACAAGAATTCGCTCGCAGAACGCCGCATGGGCCCGCGCCACCGGGTGGCGCAGCACGGTAAAGCGCCGGTGCCCCGGCTTGCCCCGCATCCAGCGCCGCAACGCGCCCTGGTTGAGCTGCGTGGGAAGGGTCTCTACCGGCACGCCGTCAAGCGCGGCAAGCCAGGCGCGCACCTCTGCCTCGGGCCCCGAGCGCACCGGCATGAAGAGGAGCGGCGCGCGCGCGGCGGTCACATATCCCGGCACCGCAGCGCCCCGGCGCGGCTCGAAATTGGGGGTGCGTGACAGATCGAACCGGTCGAGCCGCGCCAGCGCGCGCACCATCTCGTCGTAATTCTCGACCTTGGCCTCCAGCGGCTCGGGGTTCTGCGGCTTGAGAGAGGCATCCAGCGCCTCGAGCCGTGCGGCGCAGCCCAGATAGCGCGCCAGCCCGTTCATCACCTCGACCGATTGCAGATCGTCATAGCCCAGATGAAACGCCACCTGCCCGGCGGTCTGAAGCCGGTTGAGCAGCAAAAGCTGAAACGCCTGAAGCCGCGCGAGGTGGCCCTCGAATTCCTCGGCATCGAACCGCACCGTGCTGTCGCGCCGCTGCTTGACGTTGGTGAGCTTCCATTGCCCGGTCGCCTGCGCGATCTTCCACGACACATAGCTGTCAACCGGGTTGCGCGTCAGCACGATCTTGGCGCAGGCTGGATCGTCGAGCATCAGATCGAGCACGCGCGGGTCGTGATCGTGAAAGAAGCGAAACCCGCCGATTCCCCGCGATTGCCCCTTGATCGCCCCGATCAGGCGGCCGGGTTCCTCGTCGCGCTGCGCCTGCGTGATCCCGAGCAGGTCGGTGCGGTTCGGGTAGCCGATGAAATGCGGATTGAATGCCTCGCCATGGCATTCGATCCCGTCGAATGCGTTGAGATTGCTTTCCAGGAAATTCGATCCGGTGCGCATCTCCGCGAAAATCACGAAGTAGTCAAAGCCTGTGGTCATCGCCGGTTACCGCACAAGATAGGGCCTGCCCCGGCTTCCCGGCGGCTCGTGCACCCCCGATTCGGCCCGGAAATCGCCCATGAGATAGGGATGCATCCCCTGATTCTTGAGGTTTTGCAGAAACTGGCCAAAGCCGCTCAGATCGGCCATGCGCGGCACCTCGGCAAGCCCACGCGGATTGCTGTGGCCGATCTCGTCAAGGATGCTCTGCAACGGCTCCATCGGCGATTCGACGAATTCCGCCATCGTCCAGATTCGCACCCGCGCCCGCGCCCATGGCGAGCGCAGCACCTTGAGATGCTCTGCCTCGACATGCTGAAGCCGCGCCGCCGCGCTGCGCAGGTCGGCGAAATTGGCGTTGGATTGGAACAGCGGCACCGCCCAGGCCCCCGAGATCACCGATATCTGCGCGTTCGGATCCTTGGCGAGATCCCACTCGATATCCTCGATCGAGTCGTTCGGGCCTATCTGAAAGCATTGCCGCTCGCCGCGCGTGTTCCAGATCAGGCTGGTGAGAAAGGCGCGCTTGTTATAGTCGCGCAATGCCGCGCTATCGGACAGCGCGCCCGCCATCACCGTCTGGCCATCGGCGAATTCGGCACGCTCGGGGGCAAACAGGTGCCCATGCACCCGCATCCCCGTCATCCGCGCAAGCCACGGCTCGAAATTCTCGAACAGCTCGGAAAATCCCTCGAATACCGAATAGGGCGCGCAGGTGGTGCGGTTCTCGCGCCCCTCAACGGGAAACCGGCTCTGCATCAACAGCCCCGGCCGCCCGCGCACGCGCCGCTCCACCGCCTTGGCAAAGATACGGTCGATCTTGCCGGGGTTGGGCTCTGTGCGCTTCATCGCGCCGGCCTGATCGGTCAGGAACGCCTCGTAGAGGCGGTTGGCATAGGGCCAGATCTTGCGCGCGACAAAGCAATCGGAGCGTCGCAAAAGCTGTAGGTGATCGTCGTAGAAGATATGCGGCTTGCCCTGGTAGTCGAATTTCGACAGCGTGAGCGACCGGCTCTCGATCTGGCGGGAGTATTGCCGTGCCAGCGTCTGGAAATAGCTCTCGTCGGGGATCCAGACCCGCCTGAAATAGCGGTCATAAACCGGGCGCTCGGGGTCTTGCAGCACCGCCGAGAGCGTCTGCCGGGTGAGGCACCACCACTGGCTCCCCATATGCGGCACAAGGCCGTTGGGGATGCGCCGGCGAAAGCCAACGGCGCGTTGCAGCGCCACGTATTTGTCAAACAGATAGCGATTGCGGCGCCAGGAGAACGGAAATCGCAGCGTGAAGCGCTCTTCATCCAGCCCGCCGATTGTCCAGGGCACATCGGCGGTGGTGGCGCTCTCGATGAAATCGGAGTGGGGGCGGGCGGCGAGATAGTCGATCAACTCCTGCACCGGGCGCAGCGGCAAGCACGAGCCGGAAGTCAGGTAGACATGCCGCACATCGGCGAATTCGCGCAGCATGATCTCGGCGGCCCCCTGCGTTGCCGCCACCAGCCCCCACATCCCCCATTCACAGCGGTAACGCGGGGCAAAGCGCAGATCGCGCAGGTCCGCGAGCGACTCGGCAAAGGCCAGATAGGTGGCGCGCGGCACGGATTTGTCGACATGAATCACCAGCGGACAGCCCGACGCCGCCCAGTGCCGCGCGACCTGTTCTGCCCGGCCAAAGGCGGTATGGACCAGCATGACAATCCCGAGGCTCATGTCCCGACCACTCCGCGCCTCATGCCCAGTTGCCCTTGGACATCAGGCCAAGGATCTCCAATTGCCGCCAGTTTATATATTTTTCCGACCATTTGCACCAAAGTTCGGGATTGTCGCGCGAATGGGCGGCATAGGCCTTGTATTCGACGCTTCCCGCGTAATGCTGGCCCCGCGTCAGTTCCTCCTGGGCCTTGGCGGTGAAGGTGTCGAGAAACTTGGCATGAAGCAGGATGCCGCTCGCCTTCTCGCCGCCCCATTCGTCATAGGTAAGGTTGAGCCCGCGCGGCAACAACATATGGGTCGAGCTGTCATAGGCATAGCGCCGGTCCCAGCGCACCAGCGGTGTCTTGTTGAGCGCCGGCGCGCTTTTCGGGTTGTCGGCGAAAAACACCCGCGCGCGCGGCCCGCCCTGTATCCACAGGTTGCCATAAAGGCGGTTCTTCGTGATCATGTAATTGCCCGGATCGAACCAGCCGGCGATTTCCATCGGATCTTGCCCGGCGCGGTAGGGCACGGCGTCAAGCCGCCCCTTTGGATACATGTCCAGAAGCATCGCGCCAAAGGATTTGACCGCGCTGCTGTCGAGCCAGTCGGTCAGCGCGCGGATGGGCCGCGTGTCGCAAAACGGGTAGACGAGGAATTCATCGGGATCGACCACCAGTGTCCAGTGGCCATGACCATAGCGCGATTGAAGCCAGTTGAGCCAATCGACGCCAAAGCGCGCGCGCTTGTAGCTCGCCCCCGTGGTCCAGAGCGACACATCGGGCTGCCGCGCGAGATACTCGGCGCCGCCATCCTCGCTGTCATTGTCCACGATCAGGAAATGCGCGATCCCGAGGTCGCGGTAATATTGCAGGAAATAGGGCAGCCGCACATATTCGTCACGCAGGGTCGAGAACAACAGAACATCGCCGGGGCGGATCTGCCCGGTGCGGTCGGCAACGGGGCGCAGCGAGAAATGCTTGCGAAAGGCACGTATCTTGGCCCGCCTGCGCCGGAGCCGCATCCGGTATGATTGCCAAATCCCCAACCTGCCCCGTCCTCCGCGCAGTTTTCTGCGCAACACACTATTCGGGACAGGTTAATACAACCCTTAGACCGAACAAACCATTAATATTCATGGAATTGTCGCTGATCGGGCGACAATCAGACGCGGGGGTCACTTGGGCGAGCGTTTCGCCAATATCCGCTGCAAGGTGCGCCGGTGCATGTTGAGCCGCCGCGCCGTCTCGGACACGTTGCGGTCACACAACTCGTAAACCCGCTGGATATGCTCCCAGCGCACGCGGTCGGCGCTCATCGGGTTTTCGGGCGGCGGCGGCAGATCGGCATCACCGGCCAAAAGCGCATTGGTGATATCGGTGGCATCGGCGGGCTTGGACAGGTAATCCGTCGCGCCGATCTTGACGGCGGCCACGGCGGTGGCAATGGCCCCGTATCCCGTCAACACCACGATCCGCGCATCGGGCCTGCGCGCGCGGATCACCTCGACCACGTCAAGCCCGTTGCCATCGCCAAGCCGCAGATCGCAGACCGCATAGGCTGGCGGACGGGCCATCGCGCTGGCGCGCCCGGCGGCGACCGACTCGGCAATCTCCACCTCGAATCCGCGCTTTTCCATCGCCTTGGCAAGACGCTTCAGGAACGGCTCGTCGTCATCGACCAGCAAAAGCGTCTTGTCCTCGCCGATATCGAGTTGTGCCTCGGTCATACCGGACCTCCCTTGCGCGTATCCGTGCAAGGGGTTGTAGCCCGTGGATTATTCCCCGTCAAAACAAACGCGTCACGACGCCGCATCCACAAAGCACGCGATCCGGTCTGCCATCTGCTCAGGCGTCACGTCGCGGCGGAAAAACTCGACAAATCCATGCTCGGGCAGGGTGAGATAGCTCATGGTCGAATGGTCCACGAGGTAGAAATCCTCGGCCCCCTCCTCGGGTTCTTGCGCCTGATAAAAGGTGCGATAGGCCTTGGAGGCGGCGCGCACCTGCGCCTCGCTGCCGGTGAGGCCAAGCATCCGGGGATGCAGGTAATCGGTGAATTCCGCCATGACCTCGGGGGTGTCACGTCTTGGATCGACGGAGACAAAGACCGGCTTGACCATGATCCCGCGCGCTTCGAGCAGTTCCACGGCCTCGGCGTTGCGCGCGGCATCCATCGGGCAGACATCGGGGCAGAAAGTGTAGCCGAAATAGATCAGCGCAGGCATGTCGATCACATCTTCGTCAGTGACCGTCTCGCCGGTCTCGCTCACAAGCTCGAACGGGCCGCCGATCTGTCCTGCGCCGCCCGCCACGTTTGAGGCGCGGCACTGGGCAAAGCGATCCTCGGACCCGGCCCCGCCAACCCCGGCAATATACATGGCCCCAAGCGCGGCTATGGCGATGGCGGCGGCGGCGATGGCAATGGTGCGGATCATCGGTCTCTCTTGCCTCCGTCTGATTGCAATGCAACCCTCTACTCTCCATCCTCCGATCACACAATGGGACGTGGCCGCGCAGATGACCGATATTTCGCCCGACAGCTTCCCCCCCGGTCACGGGCGCAACTGGATCCGGCTCCGGACACTCACGCTTTTGCGGTGGTGGGCGATTGCCGGTCAGGCCAGCGCGCTGGTTTTCGCCGAACATTTCTTTCGCCTCGATCTGGAAATGGGGCTGTGTTTCCTGGTGATCGGCGTGTCGGTGGCCTCCAACATCGTGGCGACCTTTGTCTTTGCCGAAACCAAGCGGCTGGCGGAACAGGACGCGCTTCGGGTGGTGCTGTTCGACATGCTGCAACTGGGGCTGTTGCTCTATCTGACCGGGGGCATGAACAACCCGTTCTCGATCCTCATCGTCGGCCCGGTCACCGTTTCGGCCTCGGCGCTCAGCGGGCGATCCACCCTGTTCCTCGGCGTCACGGCCGTTGTCATCGTGACGCTTCTGATGCAATTCCACCTTCCCCTGCGCAGCGCGGATGGTGCGGTGCTGGAGGTGTCGGATATTTTCCGCTTCGGCAACTGGGTGGCGATTATCATCGCGGTCGTGTTTCTTGGCGTCTACGCGCGCCGCGTGGTGCAGGAAATGCGCGCCATGTCCGACGCGCTTCAGGCGACGCAGATGGCGCTCGCGCGCGAGCAAAAGCTCACCGATCTGGGCGGTGTGGTGGCGGCGGCGGCGCACGAGCTTGGCACGCCTCTGGCCACGATCAAGCTCACCAGCGCCGAATTGGCCGACGAACTCCATGACCGCCCCGAATTGCGCGAGGATGCGCTTCTCATCCGCGATCAGGCGGATCGCTGCCGCGATATCCTGCGCTCGATGGGCCGCGCGGGCAAGGATGATCTGCACCTGCGCCGCACGCCGCTCACCGCCCTTGTCGAAGAGGCCGCCGAGCCGCATGTGGATCGCGGCAAGCGCATCCGCTTTGACCACGGGGGCGGGGGGGACGACCCGGCAAGCCAGCCCACCGTGCTGCGCCGCCCCGAGATCATCCACGGGCTGCGCAACCTGATCCAGAACGCCGTCGATTTCGCGCAAGAGACCGTCATCGTCGAGACCCGCTGGAATGACGCGCGCATCACCTTGCGGATCATGGATGACGGGCGCGGCTTTCCGCCCGACATGATCGGACGGCTGGGAGAGCCGTTCGTGCGCCGCCGCGGGGCCGCGCCCGACCCGCGCCGCCCCGGCTACGAGGGGATGGGCCTTGGCCTTTTCATCGCCAAGACGCTGCTGGAACGCTCCGGCGCCGATCTGACCTTCACCAACGGCACCGATCCCGCGGGTGCCCTTGTCGAGGTAAGCTGGCCGCTTGCCGCCATCGCCGTCCCCAAGGGTGCCGAGGCCGCCGGTCTGGGCGAGAACCGTCCGATTGCCGGCTGACACGACCGGATCGCCGTTAAGCGCACCTTAACCTCTTTGCGTCACGCTGGCGGCGGATAACAGCGGAGCAGGCGGATGGCGGCGATGGGTTTGGCGGATATGGCGGTTCTGGCGGCGCTGGCGCTGGCGCTCTCGGTCGCGGCGCTCTGGATCGTGGGGGCGCGGATGCCCGCACCTCGGCATTCGCCCCCCGCCGCGCATGTAGCGCCCGCGCCCCCGGCCACGAACAGCTTTCTGCTGCGCAATGGCACGCTCATCGACCATGATGCCGGTGAATTCGACCTCCCCGCCCCGAAGGACGGGGCAGAAGGTGACTGGCCGCGCCTCGCCCGCTGGTTCGCGCCGCGCTTTGCCCTGCCGGACCGCCCGGCAGAAGGCAGACAACACATCGCCAGCACCTCCCCCGAAACCGATCCCGCCACGCTAGAGATCGACACCACCGGCGCGCGCTCGCGCGTCACCCTGCGCGACCCGCGCGCCGCCGATACCGCCGCGCGCCATGTCCTGCTCGCCCGCCTTGCCGGGGCTGTCGCGCATAGCACCGCGCTGCTGCATGTGCCGGTGCCGGTCTGGCTGCGCGATCCGACCGGGCAGATCGCATGGGAAAACGCCGCCGCCGCCGCCCTGCCGCCCGGGCACCGCGCGCGGCTTCTGGCGGGCACGGGGCGGGTCGCGCTCGAGGATCCCGCGCGCTGGTTCGATCTTGCCACCCATGAGGACGCCGCCGGCACGCTGATCTTTGCCACCGATGTCACCCCGCTCGTGCGTGCCGAGGAGACGCGCCGTGATTTCATCCAGACGCTGGGGCGCAGCTTTGCCGATCTGCCTACCGGGCTTGCGGTATTCGATCAAAGTCACGCGCTGGCCATGTTCAACCCGGCGCTGGCCGATCTTACCGGGCTTGACCCGGTGGTGCTCAGCGGGCGGCCCGATATCTTTTATTTCTTCGACATGCTGCGAGACCGGCATGTGATGCCCGAACCCAAGAACTATGCAAGCTGGCGCGGCCAGATCCATGCCATGATCCACGCGGCCCAAGACGGCCAGTATCGCGAGACCTGGAGCCTTGTGACGGGGCGCACCTACCGCGTGACCGGACGGCCGCATCCCGACGGCGCGGTGGCCTTCCTGATCGAGGATATTTCCGAGGAAATATCGGCCACCCGCCACCAGCGCGCCGAGCGTGACATTCTGGTCGCGGCGCTCGACCGGGTGGATGAGGCCATCGCCGTGCTGTCATTTGACGCCGGGCTGGTGTTTTGCAACCGCCGCTTCGCCACCCTCGCGCGGCTCGATCCCGGCGCGCGCGAGGCGGGCCTGCCGCTGCCCGACCTGCTCGAATGTTGCCGCGCCCGCTTTCCCGATGCGGCGCTCTGGCACGAGGTTGCCGCCCGTCTGGATGGCCGCCGCCCGGCGCAGGCGATGACCGGGCGGATTGCGCGCGAGGCAAGCCACGCGCTGGCGCTGAGCCTCGTGCCGCTCGGGCAGGGGCAGATGATGCTGTCGCTGCGCCCCGCACCCGCCGAGATACCCGCCAAGATATCCGGTGCCGCGCTCTCGGCCTGAGCGCATCGCACTTGCAGGCGCGGACGGGCCGTGTAGTCTTGGCCCATGCCCGAGACCACCCGCCGCCTCCGCCTCACCAGCCCCGACGCCACCTGCGCGCTGGCGCAAACCCTCGCCCCGACCCTCGGGGCGGGCGATGTGCTGCTGCTGTCGGGCCCAGTCGGCGCGGGCAAGACCCATTTCGCCCGTTGCCTGATTCGCGCGCTCACCTCGCCCGGCGAGGAGGTGCCCTCGCCCACCTACACGCTGGTGCAAACCTATCCCGGCCCCGCCACCGAGATCTGGCACGCCGATCTCTACCGGCTCTGCGATCCCGCCGAGATCATCGAGCTTGGCCTGACCGAGGCATTTGATGCCGCCATTGCCCTTGTCGAATGGCCCGACCGGCTCGGCGATCTGGTGCCCGAGGCCGCGCTCCACCTCGATTTCGCCCATGCCACCGCGCCCGAGACGCGCCACCTCACGCTGCGCTGGTCCGATCCGCGCTGGACACCCCGGCTACAGCAGACGGAGGCGGAAAATGCCTGACAGAGCCCCCCTGATCGACCGCTTTCTTGAGGCCAGCGGCTGGGGTGCCGCCACACGCGCGCCGCTGGCGGGCGATGCCTCCAACCGGCGCTACCTGCGCCTTGTGCAGGCCGATGGCGCGCGCGCGGTGCTGATGGACGCCCCGTCCGAGCGCGGCGAGGACGTGCGCCCGTTCACGGCGATCGCGCACCACCTGCGCGGGCTCGGCCTCTCGGCCCCCACGATCCTGGCCGGGGATACGCAGGCGGGCCTTTTGCTGCTCGAAGACCTTGGCGATGCGCTTTATGCCCGCGTCCTCGCGGCGGCCCCGGAAAAGGAACCCGCGCTTTACCGCACCGCCACCGATCTTCTGGTCGAGTTGCATCGCCACGCGCCGCCCACGGGCCTTGCGCCCTACAGCCCGCCGCTCATGGCCGATCTCGCGTGCCTTGCGCTCGACTGGTATCGCCGGGGCGCGACCGGGGATGACGGTGGCCCGCTGCGCCAGCCGTTTCAGGCCACGATAGAGACGCATCTTGCCGCGCTGCCCGACACCGACACCGTGCTGATCCAGCGCGATTACCATGCCGAAAACCTCCTCTGGCTGCCGGAGCGCAGGGGCGTGGCCCGCGTCGGCCTGCTCGATTTTCAGGACGCGATGCGCGGCCACCCTGCCTATGATCTGGTCTCGCTGTTGCAGGACGCGCGCCGCGATGTCGCGCCCGCCACCGCCCGCGCGATGCTGGCGCATTACATCGCGGCCACCGGCATGGACGCCGACACATTCACCACCGCGTTTCACTGGCTCGGCGCACAGCGCAACCTGCGCATTCTCGGCGTCTTTGCACGGCTCTGCCTGCGCGACGGCAAGCCGCATTACGTGGGCCTCATTCCCCGCGTCTGGGCGCATCTGCAAACCGATCTGCGCCACCCCGCGCTTGCCCCCCTCGCGGCGCTGGTGGCCGAGGCGCTGCCGCCACCCACGCCTGCCCTGCTGTCACGGCTCAGGGCGGGCCGCGCGGCATGAGCCTTCCGGTGATGGTCTTTGCCGCAGGTTTTGGCACCCGCATGGGCGCGCTCACCCGCGACCGCCCCAAGCCGCTGATCGAGGTGGCGGGGCGCGCGCTCATCGACCACGCGCTTGATCTCGCACACGCCTATGCGCCGCCACGTATCGTGGTGAACCTGCATTACCGCGCAGACCAACTCGCGGCGCATCTCGCGGGGCGGAGCGGCGTCCTGC
Source organism: Roseovarius sp. UBA6217 (assembly GCA_002421985.1). Classification (GTDB taxonomy): domain Bacteria; phylum Pseudomonadota; class Alphaproteobacteria; order Rhodobacterales; family Rhodobacteraceae; genus Roseovarius. The sequence continues at coordinate 52,399 of DISF01000103.1, forward strand.
TGTCGCATGAGGTGCCCGATATCCTCGATACCGGGGGGGGCTTGCGCGCGGCGCTGCCGCTTCTCGGGCCGGGGCCGGTGCTGACGATGAATTCCGATGCGATCTGGCACGGCCCCAACCCGCTCTTGCACCTCGCGCCGCTCTGGGATCGCGCGCGCATGGGCGCGCTGCTCTTGTGCCTGCCGCCCGAGCGGGCCCGCGGCCATGCCGGGCCGGGCGATTTCACGGCAGACGGCGAAGGCCGCCTTGCGCGCAGGCCGGGGCTTGTCTTTTCCGGGGTCCAGATCATCGACCCCGCCTGCCTCAAGGATATCCCCGAAACCGCCTTTTCGCTCAACCGCGCCTGGGACAGGCTCGCCGCCGAGGGGCGGCTTTATGGGGCGGTCTATCCCGGCGGGTGGTGCGATGTCGGCCACCCCGACGGCATCGCGCGCGCCGAGGAGATGCTGAGGCAGGGCCATGTTCGAGACTGATCCCGCCCCGCGCCTCTTTGGTCTCGCGCCGGGGGTGGATTTTCCCCGCGCGCTCATCGAAGGGCTGCGCGCGCGGCTGGGGCACGCCCCGCCCGAGGCGCTGGCGCGGGTGCAGATCATCGTCAACACCCGCCGCATGGCGCGCCGCCTCGCCGGGATATTCGACGAAGGCCCGCCCTGCCTGCTGCCGCGCCTGAGCCTCCTGACCGATCTCGGCGAAAGCTGGGAGGCGGGGCGCATCCCGCCCCCCGCGCCGCGCCTGCGCAGACAGCTTGAGCTGGCGCAGCTCGTTTCGGCGCTCCTGGATCGCGCCCCCGATATCGCCCCGCGCAGCGCCGTTTTCGGCCTCGCCGACAGCCTTGCCAAGCTCATCGACGAGATGCATGGCGAAGGGGTTGCCCCCGAGACCATCACCGCGCTTGATGTCGCCGATCAATCCGGGCACTGGGCGCGGATCAAGACCTTTCTCGAGATCATCCGCCCCTGTTTCGACGGCACCCCCGACGCCCCCGACCCGGAGGCCCGCCAGCGCCGCGTCGTCACGGCGCTGATTGCCGAATGGGCCGAGCGCCCGCCTGCCCATCCGGTGATCGTTGCCGGATCGACCGGCTCGCGCGGGGCAACGCATCTGCTGATGCAGGCGGTGGCGCGGCTGCCGCAGGGGGCGGTGGTGCTGCCCGGCTTCGATTTCGACGCGCCCGCCCATGTCTGGGCGACGCTGACCGATCCGTTGACCTCCGAGGACCACCCGCAATTCCGCTTTGCGCGGCTGGCCCACGGGGCCGGGATCACGCCCGAGGCGATCCGGCCCTGGCACGACACCCCGCCGCCCTGCGCACCGCGCAACCGGCTGGTATCGCTGGCGCTGCGGCCTGCGCCCGTCACCGATCAATGGCTGCGCGACGGCCCCCGGCTCGCCGATATTCCCGAGGCGATGCGGCACGTCACCCTGGTTGAGGCCCCCGACACGCGGCGCGAGGCGCTGACCATCGCCATGCGCCTGCGCGCCGCCGCCGAGGAGGGCATCACCGCCGCCCTCATCACCCCCGATCGCACGCTCAGCCGCCAGGTCACCGCCGCGCTCGATCGCTGGCGCATCCGGCCCGATGACAGCGCCGGGCAGCCGCTGCACCTGTCGCCGCCGGGGCGCTTTCTGCGCCATGTCGCCGATCTTTTTGCCACCCGCACCGGGGCCGACGCGCTGCTGGCGCTGCTCAAGCACCCGCTCACCCATCAGGGGGCCGCACGCGGCACGCATCTGCGGCTCACCGGGCTGCTGGAGCATCACCTGCGCCGCCACGCCCCGCCCTATCCCGAGGCCGCCGCGCTGCGCGACTGGGCCGCCGCCCGACACGAGGCAGATCCGGCGCTAAGCCAATGGATCGACTGGGTGTGCGCCTGTCTCATCGGGCGCGACCGCCCCGGCCCCGACCCTCTCGGCCTGCTGGTCACCGCCCATCGTGCGCTGGCCGAGCGGATCGCGCGCGGCGCGCAGGCCGCAGATGGCAGCGGCACGCTGTGGGACAAGGCCGCCGGTGAAGAGGCGCGCAAGGCGATGGATGAATTGGCCGCCGAGGCCCCCTCGGGCGGGGCCATGACGCCGCAAGACTACACGCGCCTCGTGCATGACACGCTCGCTGCGCGGGAGGCGCGCGACCCGACAGAGCCGCATCCCCGCATCCGCATCTGGGGCACACTCGAGGCGCGCGTGCAGGGCGCGGACCTGCTCATCCTCGGCGGGCTCAACGAGGGCGGCTGGCCCGATCCGCCGCCGCCCGATCCGTGGCTCAACCGCGCGCTGCGGGTGCAGGCGGGGCTGCTTTTGCCCGAGCGGCGGATCGGGCTTCAGGCGCATGATTTTCAGCAGGCCATCGCCGCGCGCGAGGTCTGGCTCACGCGGTCGATCCGGTCGGCGGATGCGCAAACGGTGGTGTCGCGCTGGCTCAACCGGGTGCAGAACCTTCTTGGCGGCCTGCCCGATCAAGGTGGCCCCGAGGCGCTTGAGGCGATGCGCGCGCGGGGACGTGAGTGGCTACACCGCGCGGCCCTGCTCGAAAGCCCTGGCGTGGTGCCGCGCGCGCCCCGGCCCGCGCCCTGCCCGCCGCCCGCCCTGCGGCCCGACAAGCTCCGGGTCACCGAGATCCAGACCCTGATCCGCGACCCCTATGCCATCTATGCCCGCCACATCCTGCGCCTGCGCCCGCTCGATCCGCTGATGAAGGTGCCCGACGCGCTTTTGCGCGGCACGGTGCTGCACGCCATCCTGGAGCGGTTCATCACCGCGACGCGCGACGCCCCGGAACGCCTCACCCCCGCCGCGCTCATGGCAGAAACAGAGGCGGTTCTTGCCCGGACCGTGCCCTGGGCCGAGGCCCGCGCGCTCTGGCTCGCGCGGATGGAGCGGGTGGCGGAATGGTTCATCGCGGGCGAGATCGCGCGCCGCGCCGGGGCGCAGCCCGCAGCCCTCGAACGCCCGGCAACGCTCACCCTCGCCGATCCGCCCTTTACCCTCACCGGCAAGGCCGACCGCATCGACATCGACGCGCATGGCCGCGCGCTGCTTTATGACTACAAGACCGGCGATCCGCCCACGCCAAAGGAGCAGGCGCATTTCAACAAACAACTCCTGCTCGAGGCGGCGATGGTCGAGCGCGGCGATTTCGAAGGGCTTGGCCCGATGCCGGTGCTGCGCGCGGCCTATATCGGCATGGGGGCCAGACCCGCCGAGGTCGAAGCCCCGCTCGACGACACCCCGACCGCCACAATCCTGTCGGAACTCGCCCGCCTCATCACCGCCTATCGCGATCCCGCCACCGGCTATGTCGCGCGCCGCGCGCCGCGCAACATCGCCGCGCGGGGCGATTACGATCAGCTTGCCCGCCACGGCGAGTGGGATATCACCGACCCGCCGCAACGCATCAAGGTGGGGTCATGACCGCGCTGCACCCTGCCTCTCTCGCCCAGATCATCGCCGCGCGGCCCGACCGCTCCACATGGCTTTCGGCCAATGCCGGATCGGGCAAGACCCGCGTGCTCACCAACCGGGTGGCGCGGCTCTTGCTCGACGGGGTCAACCCGCAGCACATCCTGTGCCTGACCTATACCAAGGCCGCCGCCAGCGAGATGCAGATCCGTCTTTTTGACACGCTGGGCCGCTGGGCGATGATGCCCGATGATGCCTTGTCGCGGGCGCTCGACACGCTTGGCCACGAGGGCGCGACCGGGCCTGACCTCCTGCGCCGGGCGCGCCGTCTCTTTGCGCAGGCGATCGAGACACCGGGGGGGCTGCGCATCCAGACGATCCACGCGTTTTGCGCGGCACTCTTGCGGCGGTTTCCGCTAGAGGCGGGCGTGACCCCGGATTTCGCCGAGATCGACGACCAGACCGCCCGCCTGCTGCGCGCCGAGATCATCGAAGAGATCGCCGCCGGGCGCGAGGCGCACAGGCTCACCGCGCTGGCGCGCCACCATACCGGCGAGAGCGTCGATGCGCTGGCGCAGGATATTCTTGGCCATCAAGCAGGCTTTGCCCGCGAGATGAGCGATGCCACGCTCTGCGCCCTGCTTGGCCAGCCCGAGGGGCTGAGCCGCGAGCGCATCGCGCATAGGGTCTTTCTCGGCGATGAGGCGGGGCTTCTCGCCGCGCTCCTGCCGGTGCTGCGCGCGAGTTCCACCAATGATGTGAAGGCCGCAGACCGGCTCGCCACGCTCACCGCACTTGATTTCGACGCGCTGCCGGTGCTGGAGGGGGTGTTTCTCACCGGGGCAGGCGCGAAAGAGCCGTTCTCGGCCAAGATCGGCAGCTTCCCGACCAAGCCGGTGCGCGAGACGCTCGGGCCGGTGATGGACCGGATCGAGAAATGGATGGCCCGCGTCGAGACCGCCCGCGAGGCGCGCCTTGCGCTTGTCATGATCGAGCGCACCCGCGCGCTCCATGACTTCGCGCGCGCCTTCATCAGGCACTATTCCGGCGCGAAACAGCGGCGCGGCCTGTTGGATTTCGACGATCTGATCTGGCGCGCGCGCGACCTGCTGACCGATCCGGCGGTGGCGGCATGGGTGCTCTACCGGCTCGATGGCGGGATCGATCATATCCTTGTCGACGAGGCACAGGATACCAGCCCCGTGCAATGGCAGGTGATCGAACGGCTGGCGCAGGAATTCACCTCGGGCGAGGGCGCGCGCGCCGATGTGGCGCGCACGATCTTCGTGGTGGGGGATCGCAAACAGTCGATCTATTCCTTTCAGGGGGCGGATGCGCGCGAATTCGACCGGATGCGCCGCGAATTCGGCCAGCGGCTCGCGGCCACCGGCACGCCCCTGCAAGAGCGTCGTCTCGACTATTCCTTTCGCTCCTCCCCGGCCATTCTGCAGGCGGTTGATAGCTGCCTCTCGGGGGCCGAGGAAAGCGGTTTTGCGGCGGATCAGAGCCACATCGCCTATTTCGAGACCTTGCCCGGCCGCGTCGATCTCTGGCCGCCCGTGGCCAAGCCCGACGCGCCCGAAGATCCGCCCTGGCACCACCCCGTCGATATCCCCGCCGAGACCGCGCCTGAGGTCATCCTTGCGCAGGAGATTGCCGACCATATCAAGGGGCTGCTGGCGGCGGGCACGGCCCTGCCTGATCGTGACGCCGAGGGCGGCGCGCGGCGGCTGTGCGCGGGGGATGTGCTGATCCTCGTGCGCTCGCGCGGGCGGCTCTTTCACGAGATCATCCGCGCCTGCAAATCCGCCGACCTGCCCGTGGCCGGGGCCGACCGGCTCAAGGTGGGCGGCGAATTGGCGGTGCGCGATCTTGCCGCGCTGCTGTCGTTTCTCGCCACCGAAGAGGATGATCTTGCGCTCGCCACGGCCCTGCGCTCGCCGCTCTTTGGCCTTTCCGAGGCAGAGCTTTTCGATCTTGCCGCCCCGCGCGGTGCGCGCTCGCTCTGGGACGCGCTCTACGCCGCCCGCGCGGATCACCCCGAGACCTTCGACATCCTCGAAGATCTGCGCCACCAGGCCGATTTCCTGCGCCCCTATGACCTGATCGAGCGGGTGCTCACCCGCCACGGGGGCCGCCACCGCCTGCTTGCCCGGCTCGGCCCCGAGGCCGAAGACGGCATCGACGCGCTCTTGGGGCAGGCGATGGCCTATGAGGGGCAGGCGGTCAGCAGCCTCACCGGATTCCTCGTCTGGATGGAAACCGACGAGATGGAGATCAAGCGCCAAATGGACAGCGCCGGAGACCGCATCCGCGTGATGACCATCCACGGGGCCAAGGGACTGGAGGCCCCCGTGGTCATCCTGCCCCAGACCGGCCAGTGGCGCGCCCCGCCGGTGCCCGCGATCCTCGACCACGCTGGCACACCCTTCTGGCGCGGCAGCAAGGAGGACATGCCCCGCGCGCTGGCCGCCGCTGCCGAGGCGGGCCTTGCCGCGCAACTGGCCGAGCGCGACCGCCTGCTTTACGTCGCCATGACGCGGGCGGAAACATGGCTCATCGTCGCGGCGGCGGGCGATCTTGGCAAGGATGGCACGGCCTGGCATGAGCGCGTCCGCGCGGGCCTTTTGCGGGCGGGCGCAGAGGAGTGCGCGCATCGCACCGGCCCCGGCCTGCGCCTGGCCACCGGGGCATGGCCGCAAACGGCCCCCGATCCGGCCCACACCGCGCCCGAGACCGAGACGGTGCTCGATCCGCTCTTTGCCGCGCACGCCCCTGCCCATACGGACGCGCTGCCGCCGCTCAGCCCCTCGGATCTTGACGGGGCCTCAGCCCTGCCCGGAGAGACCGGGCTTGACGAGGCTGCCGCCAAGCGTCGGGGGCGGCAGGTCCATCGCCTGCTTGAAATCCTGCCGCCGCTGCCACCCGCCGAGCGCGGCCACGCCGCGCGCACGCTCTTGCGCCACGGGGCGGACGCCGCGCAGGACGCGGAAATCGCGCTGCTGCTGGCCGAGGCGGAAAAGGTGCTGAACACACCCTCGCTCGCGCCGCTCTTTGCCGCCGATGCGCTGGCCGAGGTGCCGATCACCGCCACGCTCGACAGCCTGGGCGGGCGGCGCATCCACGGGGTGATCGACCGGCTGATCCTTGGCCCCGACCGCGTGCTTGCAGTGGATTTCAAGACCAACGCCACGCTGCCCGACCGCCCCGAGGACGTGCCCGAGGGCCTGTTGCGGCAGATGGGGGCCTATGCCCATGCGCTGGCGCAGGTCTATCCCGACCGCGAAATCGCCACCGCGCTCTTGTGGACGCGCACCGCCACGCTCATGGCCCTGCCACACGCGCTTGTGACCGCGGCACTTGAACGGGCCGCCATCGCTTGACGCCGGGGGCCGGGCTACATAGGTTCGGCCTAGGTTCCAGACACAAGGAGAGAGCCTATGGCCACCGTCGCCGTAACCGATGCCACCTTCGACGCCGAGGTGAAAAATTCCGATATCCCCGTCGTGGTGGATTTCTGGGCCGAATGGTGCGGCCCCTGCAAGCAGATCGGCCCCGCGCTCGAAGAGCTTTCCGTCGAGATGGGTGGCCGGATCAAGATCGCCAAGGTTGATGTGGACTCCAACCCCAATTCCGCCGTGGCGATGGGCGTGCGCGGCATTCCCGCGCTCTTCATCTTCAAGAATGGCAAGGTCGTCTCCAACCGCGCCGGTGCCGCCCCCAAGGCCGCGCTGAAAAGCTGGATCGAAGAGAGCATCTGAGCCTCTGCCATGGCCGATTCAAAAGGGTCGCGCCCCGGCGCGGCCCTTCCATATAGGGCGGGCGATACCCGGAGGGCATATGAGCGACCAATTTCCAGGATGGCACGGCACCACCATCATCGCCGTGCGCAAGGGCGGCGAGGTCGTCGTAGCGGGCGACGGGCAGGTGAGCCTTGGCCAGACCGTCATCAAGGGCTCGGCGCGCAAGGTGCGCCGCCTTTCGCCCGGCGGGCACGACGTGGTGGCAGGCTTTGCCGGATCGACGGCGGATGCCTTCACCCTGCTGGAGCGGCTGGAGACCAAGCTTGAGGCCACGCCGGGGCAATTGCAGCGCGCCTGCGTCGAGCTGGCCAAGGACTGGCGCACCGACAAATACCTGCAAAAGCTCGAGGCGATGCTGATCGTCACCGATGGCGCGCAGCTTTACGTCATCACCGGCGCGGGCGACGTGCTCGAGCCAGAGCATGACGTAGCCGCCATCGGCTCGGGCGGCAATTTCGCGCTGGCCGCTGCGCGCGGCCTGGCGGAAAAGACAGACCTTTCAGCCGAGGAAATCGCCCGCAAGGCCATGGCGATCGCGGCCGATATCTGCGTTTACACCAATGGCAACCTGACGGTCGAGCGCATTCAGCCCTGACCGGAGGTCTTGGCCTCCATATAGGCGCGCAACACGGCGTTCATCCGCGTCTGATAGCCTTTGCCCTGGCGCTTGAAGAATGCCAGCACATCGGCGTCCAGCCTTAGCGAGACAGGTTTTTTCGCCTCGGGCAAATCTTGCGGCTTGAGCGCCCCCGCCCGCACAAACACCGCGCGGGCAAAATCCCACTCGGGTTCGTCAAAATCGGGATCATCCACGGGCGGCGCGTCCAGTTCCGCCTCGCGCCGGACGCGCTCCCAATCGGTTTGCCCCTGTTGGTGCCGAATTTCCTCAAGGCTCATGCGCGTGATAGTGTCGTCGCTCATTTCTCTTTGCCCTCCTCGCGGATATCAGCCGCATCTCATCACCGCGACGGGTGAAAACCACGGCATATTCCAATCCGCCGACCATGCCGATTGCCAGCCATCGCGGTTCCTCGCGATGCGACGGAACAATCAGCAATCGCCCCCCGAACATGGGCAGCACATCGACGAAGTCGATACCGTGTTTGGCCAAAACGGCCTTGCGCTTTCCCTCGTCCCAGGAAAACCTCATCGCGCTTCCTCTTTCGTATATACAATTTGTATATACAACTTTCAACCCCCTTCAAATCCCCCCGCACACTGCGTATCTCTGGCGCAAACCGGTAAAGGAATTCTCAATGACCGACCTCACCCCCCGCGAGATCGTCTCGGAGCTTGACCGCTTCATCATCGGGCAGAAGGACGCCAAGCGCGCCGTGGCCGTGGCCCTGCGCAACCGCTGGCGGCGCAAGCAACTGCCCGATGACCTGCGCGAAGAGGTCTATCCCAAGAATATCCTGATGATCGGCCCCACCGGCGTCGGCAAAACGGAAATCTCCCGCCGCCTTGCCAAACTCGCCCGCGCGCCGTTCATCAAGGTCGAGGCCACGAAATTCACCGAAGTCGGCTATGTCGGTCGCGATGTCGAGCAGATCATCCGCGATCTTGTCGATACCGCCATCGCCCAGACCCGCGAGTGGATGCGCGAGGATGTGCGCACCCGCGCCATCGCCGCCGCCGAGGAACGCGTCATCACCGCCATCGCCGGAGAGGATGCCCGCGACGCCACCCGCGAGATGTTCCGCCGCAAGCTGCGCGACGGGCTGCTTGACGACACCGTGATCGAGATCGACGTGGCCGACACCTCCAACCCCCTGGGCGGGATGGCGATCCCCGGCCAGCCGGGCGGGCAGATGATGACTCTCGGCGATATTTTCGGCAAGGCCTTCGGCACCCGCACCACCCGCAAGCGCGTAACCGTCGCCGAGAGCCACGACCTGCTGATCTCTGAGGAGGCCGACAAGCTGCTTGACGACGAGGCCGTGACCCGCGCCGCGCTTGAGGCGGTCGAGCAGAACGGTATCGTCTTTCTCGACGAGATCGACAAGGTCTGCGCCCGCGCCGAGGCCCGCGGCGGCGATGTGAGCCGCGAGGGCGTGCAGCGCGACCTGCTGCCGCTCATCGAGGGCACGAGCGTCTCCACCAAACATGGCGCAGTGCGGACCGATCATATCCTTTTCATCGCGTCCGGTGCCTTCCACATCGCCAAACCGTCGGATCTCTTGCCCGAACTGCAAGGCCGCCTGCCGATCCNNTCCGCATCCTGACCGAGACCGACAACGCCCTCACCCTGCAATACACCGCCCTCATGGGCACCGAGGAGGTTACCGTCAGCTTTACCGAAGACGGCATCGCCGCGCTCGCGCATATCGCGGCAGAGGTCAATCAATCCGTTGAGAACATCGGCGCGCGGCGCCTTTATACCGTGATGGAGCGCGTGTTCGAGGAACTCAGCTTCACCGCGCCCGACCGCTCGGGCGAGAGCGTGGTGGTGGACGCGGGCTTCGTGGAGAAGAATTTGGGCGAGTTGATGCGCTCGGCGGATTTGAGCAGGTATGTGTTGTAGCGGGCTGGTAAACCTTAACGGGATGGAACACGTAATCGGCATCAAGGCTCGCGTAGCGGTCCGCAACATCAAGGAAACCCACCTGCGCCATGATCACACTCCAACTGCCGGACGGCTCTTGCACCCTTTCCCGGCGACTCGGTCAGGGCAATTTTCCGAGGTGCCCGTGTGAAAGTCGGCAGATCACCATAAAGCTTGTCATGCGCCGTCAGGCGTGACATCTGGTCGGGTCTTGTCGGGCCGAAACGCGAGCCGCATCTGTTTTTCAGTTTCAATGAGAGCAAAGAACACGACGCCGAGCGCCACGATCAGGATCCCGTCGACCAAGGGCACCGCCTCTGTGCCGAAAATCCGCTGGAGGGGCGGCAGGTAGGTGATGGCGCATTGTGCGACCGTCACGGTGATGATGCAGGTCCAGACAATGCGCGTGCCCCGCGCGCCCGCCCATGTCAACGAGGTGCCATGGATGTTGCGAATGAAAAACAGATAGAAAATCTGAAACACGACAAGGGTGTTCATCGCGATGGTCTGGGCAAGGGCGATGGCATAGCCCCTGTCGACGGCGTAAAAATACATCCCGAACACCGCCACCAGGATCAGCGCCGAGCAAAGCACGATCTGCCAGATCAGCCCACCGGTCAACAGCGGCTCGTCGCGGCGTCGGGGCGGGCGGCGCATGGTGCCGGGCTCGGACGGCTCGAAGGCCAGCGCAAGGCCGAGGGTAATCGCCGTGATCAGGTTGATCCACAGGATCTGCACCGCCGTGATCGGCAGCGCCATGCCCGCAAAAAGCGCGGTGATGATGGTCAGCGCCTCGCCTGCATTGGTGGGCAGGGTCCAGCTTATCACCTTCGTGATGTTGTCATAGACAGTGCGCCCTTCGCGCACCGCCGCCGCGATGGAGGCGAAATTGTCATCGGCGAGCACCAGATCGGCGGCCTCTTTCGCCGCCTCGCTGCCCTTGAGCCCCATCGCGATCCCCGCATCGGCACGCTTGAGCGCGGGCGCGTCGTTCACCCCGTCGCCGGTCATCGCCACCGTGAGTCCGCGCGATTGCAGCGCGGTGACAAGGCGCAGCTTGTCGGCGGGAGAGGTGCGGGCAAAGATGTCGGTCTGCACGGCGGCCTCTGCCAGCGCCGCATCATCCATCGCTGCGAGATCGGCCCCGGTCAGCACCCGGTCGTGATTGCGCAACCCGATCATCCCGGCGATGGCGCGTGCGGTGGCGGCGTGATCGCCGGTGATCATCTTGACGCGAATGCCCGCGGCATGACAGTCGGCCACCGCCGCGATCGCCTCGGGGCGGGGCGGGTCGATCAGGCCCACGAGGGCGATGAGGGTGAGGCGCCCGTCAAGATCATCGGGGGCCAAGGTGGTCTGCTCCGGCGTTGCCTCGGCCGTTGCCATGGCGATCACCCGCTGCCCCTTGGCGGCCAGCGATTCGAGTATCCCGAGCCAGCGATCGGGGTCAATCGGCGCGGTGCGGCCATCGCCCGTGCGCTGATCGCGGCAGAGCGCGATCAGCGCCTCGGGCGCGCCCTTGACATGGATCACGGCCCGCCCTTCGCCGTCCTGGTCGAGCGTCGCCATGTAGCGATGTGCGGCATCGAACGGGATCGCGTCGCGCCGTGTCCATCCGTCAAAGGGTGTCGCGCCGTCGCCGGTGATCTTGCCCGCCAGCGCCAGCAGCGCGCCCTCCATCGGGTCGCCCTCGACGCGCCAGCCTGCATCGCCGCCGCGCAGCACCGCGTCATTGCACAGCCCCGCCACGCGGGCGGCCTCCAGGAGGATCGCCTTTTGCGCGGGGGCCGATCCGGGCGCGCCCACCGCGCCCTCGGGGGCATAGCCCTCGCCCGTCACCTCCACGACACCATCGGCGGTGGCCAGCGACGCGGCCATCATCTCGTTGCGTGTCAAGGTGCCGGTCTTGTCGGTGCAGATGACCGAGACCGCGCCCAGCGTCTCGATCGCGGGCAGGCGGCGGACGATGGCATTGCGCCGCGCCATCGCCTGCACGCCCACCGCCAGGGTGATCGTCAGCACCGCAGGAAGCCCCTCGGGGATCGCCGCCACCGACAGGCCAACCACGGCCATGAACAGCTCGGAAAAGCCCATGTGGCGCAGGAAATATCCATAGGCCAGCAGCGCCCCCGCCACGATCAGGATGAACACGGTGAGCCAGCGCGCGAACCGATCCATCTGCGCCACCAGCGGCGTGGTCAGCACCTCGACCCTGCCCAACATGCCGCTGATGCGCCCGATCTGCGTCGCCCCTCCGGTGGCCACGACCACGCCGCGCCCCGTCCCGGCGGCAATCAGTGTGCCGGAAAACAGCATCGAGCCCTGATCGCCAAGCGCTGCATCGCCCGACGCGGGCGCTGTGCCCTTGTCCACCGGCACCGATTCGCCCGTCAGGATCGCCTCTTCGGCCTTGAGCCCGCGCGCGAAGATCACCCGCAGGTCGGCGGGCACACGGTCGCCCGCCTCGACCAGCACGATATCGCCGGGGACCAGATCGCCCGCATCAACGCTGGTGCGACGACCATCACGCAGCACCGCGGCGCGCGGCGACAGCATGTCGCGGATCGCTGCCATCGCCTGCTCGGCGCGCCCCTCCTGCACGAAGCTGATCACGGCGTTGGCCACCACCACGGCCAAAATCACCCCGGTATCGACCCAATGCGACAGCGCCGCCGTCACCCCCGCCGCCGCGATCAGCACATAGATCAGCACGTTGTGGAAATGAGCGAGAAACCGCACAACCGGGTTGCGCCGGGGCGGTGCGGGCAGCAGGTTCGGGCCGTGTTTGGCAAGCCTGCGCGCCGCCTCTTCGCTGCTCAGCCCGGAAACCGTCACGCCCAGCGCCTCGAGTGCGGCCTCTATCGTCTTGTCGTGCATTGGATATTCGGGGTCTGGATAGCTCAACGGTCAGGTCCTCATCTCAACGGGCATCGGCATGGTCCTCGACTTTAGCAGAACAACCTTGCAGTCGGAACATCGCGCCACAATATGCCATCATAGATGACACATTCCGTTGGGGATTTGATACAAATCAGAGCCATCATCCGGAATAAGGTCGATATTCGGGTAAATGCGCGCTGCCAGGCCCACGCGCAGCGCCGGTCCGCAGGTGTAACGCCTCAACAAAGGTCGCGGGTGTGCCTTGCTGCACGGCCTGCGCGAAATGCAAGGAGCGATAAAGCACAATGGACAGGAAGCAGCAAATCCACTTTTGGTACTTCGCCGCCGCCTTCATGATCCTCCTGCTGGCGCAATCCTGGCTTTCACAGGCCACGGTCACCGAACGAATTCCCTACAGCACCTTTCTGGAATATCTCGAGCAGGATCGCATCGCCTCTGTTACCGTGCGCGCCGAACAGGTCGAGGGGCGGTATCGCGACGCGATCGACGGCAATACCCGTTTCGTCACCAATATCGTGCCCCCCGACCTGACCGAGCGGCTCGAGCAATCGCGCGCGGAATTTGACGGCACGGTGCAAAACACCTTCCTGAGCGCGGTCCTGTCCTGGGTGGTGCCGATCCTGCTGATCTTCGCGCTCTGGAGCTTCGTTCTGCGTCGGATGATCGAGAAGCAGGGCATGGGGGGCATGATGAATGTCGGCAAATCCCGCGCCAAGGTCTATGTGGAGCGCAACACCGGCGTCACCTTCGACGATGTGGCAGGCGTGGACGAGGCCAAGGCGGAACTCAGGGAAATCGTGGATTTCCTGAAAGAGCCCGAAAAATACGGGCGTCTTGGCGCGCGCATCCCCAAGGGTATCCTGCTGACCGGCCCGCCCGGCACCGGCAAGACGCTGTTTGCCCGCGCCATCGCGGGAGAGGCGGGCGTGCCGTTCTTTTCCATTTCGGGCAGCGAGTTTGTCGAGATGTTCGTGGGCGTGGGTGCCGCGCGGGTGCGCGATCTCTTCGATCAGGCGCGCAAGGCCGCGCCCTGCATCATCTTCATCGACGAGCTCGATGCGCTCGGCCGCCGCCGCAGCATCGGCGGTTTCGGTGGCGGGCATGACGAGAAGGAACAGACGCTCAACCAGCTTCTGGCGGAACTTGACGGCTTTGATCCGCGCGAGCGGGTCGTGCTGCTGGCCGCGACCAACCGGCCCGAGATCCTCGACCCCGCGCTGATGCGGGCGGGGCGGTTTGATCGGCAGGTGGTGGTGGACCGCCCCGACAAGACCGGCCGCGCCGCGATCCTGCGGGTGCATCTGCGCAAGGTTGAGGTCGATCCCGGTCTTGATGTCGATGCCGCCGCCGGGCTCACGCCCGGTTTCACCGGCGCGGAACTGGCCAATCTGGTGAACGAGGCGGCGATCCGTGCCACAAGGCGCGGGGCCGAACGGGTGGCAATGGAGGATATCACCTCGGCGCTGGAACGCGTGGTGGCGGGGATGGAGCGCAAGGGGCACCTGCTCAACGCCCATGAACGCGAAACCGTGGCCTGGCACGAAATGGGCCATGCGCTTGCCGCTGCCCGCCTGCCGGGGGCCGATCCGGTGCACAAGGTGTCGATCATTCCGCGCACCATCGGGGCGCTGGGATATACCCTCACCCGCCCGACCGAGGATCGGTTTCTTATCACCCGGTCAGAGCTTGAGAACCGTATGGTGATGCTTCTGGCGGGGCGCGCGGCGGAAGAGATCCGCTTTGACGAATGGTCCACCGGTGCCGCAGACGATCTGGTGCGCGCCACCGATATCGCGCGCCAGATCGTCACCCGCTTCGGGATGCATGAAACACTGGGGCAAGCAGTGCTCGAACAGGATCGCGGCGGCTATCTGGGTGAGGACAAGCTCGGATTCTCGCCGCGCGACCATTCCGAGGCCACCGCGCGCGAGGTCGATCTGGCGGTGCGCGAATTGATCGGCGCGGCCTACGCCCGTGCTGTGGGGCTCTTGCGCAAAAACCACGATGATCTCGAAGCCGGGGCGCGCCTGCTGCTGGAACGTGAGACGATCACGCCCGATGATTTCGCACCCCTCAAACCAACGGAGGCCATAGCCGCATGACCAGCAAACCGACCCGCACCAGCCCTGCCAACGACGCGCCCGCACGGCACGTCCCGACCGTGGTGCCGCCCGCGCCGGTGCCCGCAGCCGACGCAGCCGAGCCGCATCTCCACGCCGCCCTTGACCGTGCGGCGATGGCCAGCCTTGCGCGGTTCACTGGCGGGCTGTCGCCGCACGCGATGATTGATGCCTGGAGCGATTGGGCCATGCACCTTGCCCGCGCACCTGGGCGGCAGTTGGAACTGATCGAGCGGGCGCAGGCCAATACGACGAAACTGGCACAATACAGTGCCGCGCGGATGACGGGCCTGAGCCCGGAGAAACCATTCGCGCCCGGACGTAACGATACGCGCTGGACGCATGAGGGCTGGGACAGGATGCCTTTCGCGCTCTGGCAGCAAGGATTTCTGGCCACGCAGGACTGGTGGGACTCGGCCACCGCTAATTTGCGCGGGTTGCACCGTCAGAACGCCGACCGCACAGGGTTCATGGTTCGGCAGCTTCTTGATACCGTGTCGCCCTCGAACTTCCCGCTCGCCAATCCTGAAATCCTCGAGCGGACGCGGGCGACGGCCGGGCGCAACCTGATCGAGGGGGCGCTGCACTATGCCGATGACGCGCGCCACATCCTGGCGCAGGAGCATCGCCCCGTGCCCGAGGAGTTCGCATTGGGCAAGGTGTTGGCCTGCACGCCGGGCAAGGTGGTTTACCGCAACGAGTTGATGGAACTGATCCAGTATTCCCCCAGCACGGACAAGGTGCAGGCCGAGCCGGTTCTGATCGTGCCCGCCTGGATCATGAAATACTATATCCTCGATCTCTCGCCCGAGAATTCGCTGATCCGCTGGCTGGTGGGTCAGGGCTTTACCGTGTTCTGCATCTCCTGGCGCAATCCCGGCGCAGAGCACGCGGAATTGTCGCTGGAGGATTACCGCAAGCAAGGCGTGATGCAGGCGCTTGATGTCATCAACGAGATCGTGCCGGGGCAAAAGGTCCATGCCAACGGCTATTGCCTCGGCGGCACGCTTCTGGCGATTGCGGCGGCGGCGATGGCGCGCAATTGCGATGACCGGCTGGCCTCGGTCACGCTGATGGCCGCGCAGGTGGATTTCGCCGAAGCGGGCGAGTTGCTGCTTTTCCTCGACGAAAGCCAGGTTGCGTTTCTGGAGGATCTGATGTGGTCGCAAGGCTATCTCGACCGGCCGCAGATGTCCGGGGCCTTTGCCGCCATCCGCGCGGAGGATCTGATCTGGTCGCGCGCGGTGCGGCGCTACTGGCTGGGCGAGCCGGACCTGCCCACCGATATCACCGTCTGGGTCAATGACACGACGCGCATGCCCGCGCGGATGCATTCGGAATACCTGCGCGGTATCTTCCTTGAAAACCGCATCTCGGCGGGGCGTTTTGCCGTCGAGGGGCGGGTGATCGCGCTCAAGGATATTTCGGTTCCGCTCTTTGTCATCGGCACCGAGACCGATCACATCGCGCCATGGCGCTCGGTCTACAAGACCGCGCTGTTTACCGATTCCGACATGCATTTCCTGCTCACCAAGGGTGGCCACAATGGCGGCATCCTGTCAGAGCCGGGCCACAAGGGGCGGCATTACCGGATCGGCCACCGCCCCGCCGGGGCGCATTACCGCGACCCCGACACCTGGCTTGCGGCGCATGACCCGGTGCAAGGGTCATGGTGGCCCGAATGGGGGCGCTGGCTCGCGCGCCAGAGCAGCGGCACCGTGCCCGCGCGCAGCCCCGAAAGCCACCCCGATCTTGGCGACGCGCCGGGCGTGTATATTCACCAGACCTGAGTCAGGGGATAGCTGTCCGACCCCGAGAGGCCCCTTGAAGGCATTGCCAAGTTGTTTGCGACTTCTCTCGCACACCGCGGGAAATCTGCACGCGTGCCCTTTCACATGCGCGGGCGGCGGGTTAACGTCGCGGCGAAAGACGGGGAGGAGCGCAATGTGACCGAGATCGTTCTTGTGCGGCATGGGCAGGCCAATAACAGGGCCACCGACGAGACGGGCTATGACCGGCTCTCGCCCCTTGGTGTGCAGCAGGCCCGTTGGCTTGGCGCGCATCTGCGCGCCACCGATCCGCATTTCGACCGGGTCATCACCGGCACGCTCAACCGCCAGCGCGGCACGGCCAAGGCGATGGGCTATGGGGGCGGCGATGTCGATGCGCGGCTCGACGAGCTGAGCTATTTCGCGCTGGCCCAGGCGGCCGAGGCGCAGCACGGCCTGCCCGCGCCGCAGGACGCCACCCAATTCGCCCGCTACCTGCCGCAGGTGATCGCGCATTGGGCGCAGGGCGATCTCGACGGGTTGCCCGAAAGCTATGAGAGCTTTGCCGCCCGCGTCACCGGCCTGATCGACGACTTGTCGCGCAGCGGCGGGCGGGTGCTTGTCGTCACCTCGGGGGGCGTGATCGGCATGGCCCTGCGCCACGCGCTCGGCCTCGATATCGGCGGCATGTCCAAGGTGATGTTGCAGGTGATGAACAGCTCGCTGCACCGGGTGCATCACGTGCATGACATGCTCATGCTGGGGGCGTTCAACGCCACGCCGCATCTTGATGCCCCCGACCGGGCCCATGCCCGCACCTTTATCTGAGAGGACAAGGATCATGCAGCTTTACTATGCAAGGGGCACCATCGCCGTCGCGGTGGCCATCGCGCTCCACGAGGCGGGGCTGGAGTTTTCACCGGTGCGGCTCGATTTCAAGGCGGGCGAACAGACGAAGCCCCGCTATCACGCGGTCAACCCCAAGGGCCGCGTGCCCGCGCTGGTGACCGATCAGGGCGTCCTGACCGAGACCGCCGCCATCCTCGAACATATCGCCGATCTCGCCCCTGCCGCCGGGCTGCGCCCGTCCGATCCGTGGCAGGCCGCAAGGATGCGCGAGGCGATGCTTTATCTGGCCTCGACCATGCATGTGAACCACGCGCATCGCGCGCGCGGCCAGCGCTGGGCCGATCTGGAAAGCTCGCTCGCCGATATGCGCGCCAAGGCGGTCAGCACCATGACCGCGAGCGCCGAGCATGTCGAGCATCATATGCTGCAAGGGCCTTACGTGCTGGGCGAGACGTTCTCGCTGGCCGATCCCTATCTCTGGGTTGCGACGGGCTGGCTCGAAGGGGACGGGGTCGATCCCGCACCGTTCACGAAAATCCGCGCCTTCCGCGAGACAATGGCGGCGCGCGCCTCGGTGGCGCAGGTGATCGCGGATGACATGATCTGACGGGGGCCGGCATGGTGCATCTCTGGGTCAGGGCCGAGCAAAGGCCCAACGAGGACCGCGTGGGGATTACCCCCGAGGGGGCGGCGTCGCTGATCGCGAAGGGGTTTCGCGTCACAGTAGAAGAGAGCGGCACGCGCGCAATCCCCGTTGATGGCTACCGCGCGGCGGGCTGCGAGATCGCACCCGAGGGGGCATGGCCCCATGCCCCGCGCGACGCCATCATCTTTGGCCTCAAGGAACTGCCCGATGACGGCACGGCCCTGCCGCATCGCCACATCATGTTCGGCCATGCCTTCAAGGGGCAGCACTCGGGCAGGCGGCTCTTGGAGCGGTTCAGGGCCGGGGGCGGCACGCTCCTTGATCTGGAATACCTGGTGGACGAGAACGGGCGGCGCGTCGCCGCCTTCGGCTATTGGGCGGGCTATGCCGGGGCGGCGGTGTCGCTCATGGGCTGGGCGGCGCAAGCGGATGGCGGGATCTGCCCGCCGGTCGATACCTTTGCCGGGCGCGATGCGCTGGTCGCGGATCTTGGCGCGCGGCTGGATGCCACCGGCACCACGCGCCCCACCGCCATCGTCATCGGCGCGCTGGGCCGCGTCGGCACCGGGGCAAGCGACCTGTGCGAGGCGCTGGGCGTGCGCGTCACCAAATGGGACATGGCAGAGACGGCGCATCGCGGGCCGTTCCCCGAAATCCTCGCGCATGATCTTTTCATAAACTGTATCTTCGCGCGCCCCGGCACGCCCGTTTTTGTCCCGCCCGAGGCGCTGGGGGCACCCCGCCGCCTCTCGGTAATCGGCGATGTGGCCTGCGATCCCGACAGCGATTACAACCCGGTCCCGGTCTATGACGCTGCCACCACATGGGCCGCGCCGGTTGTGCGGGTGCATGATGCTCCGCCGCTCGATGTGATGGCGATCGACAATCTTCCCTCGCTGCTGCCGCGCGAATCGTCAGAGGATTTCGCGGCCCAGCTTTTGCCGCATCTGCTGGCGCTCGACGCGCTGGAGGCGGGCGTCTGGGGCCGCGCGCAGGCCAAGTATCATACCCATATGAAGGAGGTCTGAGACATGGCGATTCATGGGTGCGGCACCGGCCTTTCGGCCATTCCCGGCCTGCGGTGCCTGATCGGGGCGGGCCATGATGTGGCTGTCTGGGCGGCGCGCTACCTGTCAGAGCCGGACCGGCTGGCGCAACACGTGAAGCTGGCCGATCACCTCGCCTGAGACTGGAGACACACGATGACCCCGCAAACCGGACCGCGCAACCTCATCACCGACGTGGCCGGGCTGCGCGTCGGCAATGCCGGGGATGCGGGCCTGCGCTCGGGCGTGACGGTGCTCACCGCCGATGCGCCGTTCACCGCCGGTGTGCATGTCATGGGCGGTGCGCCGGGCACGCGCGAGACCGATCTTCTCGCCCCTGATCGCGCGGTGCAACAGGTGGATGCGCTGGTGCTTTCGGGCGGCTCGGCCTTTGGCCTCGATGCGGCCTCGGGCGTGGCCGAGGAGCTGCGCGCCATGGGGCGCGGCTTTGCCGTGGGGGCGGCGCGCGTGCCCATCGTTCCGGCGGCGATCCTGTTCGATCTGATGGGCGGCGGCGAGGGTGACTGGGCGACCAACCCCTACAAGGCCCTCGGGCGGGCCGCGCTGGCGGGCGCGGGCGAGGTGTTCGCCATCGGCAGCGAGGGGGCGGGAACGGGGGCCACCACGGCCACGCTCAAGGGCGGGCTTGGCTCTGCCTCCACCCTGCTGCCCGATGGCACAACCGTGGGCGCGCTGGTGGCGGTCAACGCGCTCGGGGGGGCGACGGTGGGCGCGGGGCCGCATTTCTGGGCCGCACCGTTCGAGATCGGCGATGAGTTCGGCGGGCTTGGCCCGGCGCGCGATTACCCTGACCCGCTCGCCGCGCCGGTCAAGCACGCGCCGCCGCACACCAACACCACCATCGGCATCATTGCCTGCGACGCCACACTCACACAGGCGCAATGCACGCGACTGGCGATTGCGGCGCATGACGGGATGGCCCGCGCGCTGCTGCCGTCGCACACGCTGATGGATGGCGATGCGATCTTTGCCGCCGCCACCGGCGCGCGCCCTGCGCCCGATATCACCGCGCAGGTGCTGCTGGGCCATGCCGCCGCCTGCACGATGGCGCGCGCGATTGCCCGCGCAATCCATGCCGCCCGGCCCATGTCGGGCGATCCGGTGCCGGCATGGTCGGCGCGCTTTGGCTAAGGAAAACGTGGCCCCGGTGTTTCCACCGGGGCCGACCGGCACACAATATACGTGAGTGGTGGCGCGCCGGATACCGGTAAAAGGGATACTCTTTACCCTCGCGATTCTGCGCGAGTCCTACACGAGATACATGGGGAAAAATCGCGCGCTTGTCCCGTCAGGTTTTCCTTACCTTTGCCCCTGCCCGCCGCATGACGTAACGTCAGGCAATCAGACCGCAATATTGTCGATGAGCCGCACCCCGGCAAGCCAGGCCGCGGCAAAGAGCCGGGCCGGGCGGTCGGGGACGCTGAGCGCGCCAAGATCGTCCTGCGCGCGCAGATCGAGGTAATCCGCGCCGGTGAACCCGGCCTTGTCGAGCCGCGCCAGCGCCGCCCCGCGCAGATCGTCGAACGCGCGGCCCTCGCGCAAGCCTGCGGCAATCGCTTCCATCTCCTCGTGCAGGCGCGGGGCGGTGGTGCGCGCACGATCCGACAAGAGCAGGTTGCGCGAGCTGAGCGCCAGCCCGTCGATATCGCGGATCGTCGGGCAGCCATGCACCGTCACGCCCAGATCGAGATCGGCGGCCATTCGGCGCACGACCAGAAGCTGTTGGTAATCCTTCTCGCCAAAAAACGCATCCGTGGCTCTGGTCTGGGTGAAAAGCTTGGTCACCACCGTGGCCACGCCGTCGAAATGACCGGGGCGAAACGCACCCTCCATCACATCGGTCAGCCCCGTCACAGAAACCGTGGTGGCAAAACTGGCAGGATACATCTGCTCGCCATCCGGCACCCAGAGCGCATCGACGCCGAACCGTGCGAGCTTGCGCGCGTCCTCTTCCTCGGTGCGGGGATAATTGGCCAGATCGGCGGGGTTGTTGAACTGTTTGGGGTTCACGAAAATCGTCACGATGACCCGGTCACAGGTCGCCTTGGCAGCAGCGACCAGCGACAGGTGCCCGTCATGCAGCGCGCCCATGGTGGGCACCACGCCGATGCGTTCCCCGGCGCGGAGCCAGGGGGCGGTCATGCTGCGCAGATCGGCCAGGCGGCGCAGGATCGGCGCGCTCAACGCGGTGCCTCCTCGGCAAAGCCATGTTCTGGCGCGGGAAAGGCGCGCGCGCGCACCTCGCTGGCATAGGCGGCAATCGCCGCCTCGCCCGTCTCGCCCAATGCTGCGTAACGCTTGACGAATTTCGGCTTGAACGCGGTGAAGAGGCCCAGCATGTCATCGACCACCAGAATTTGCCCGTCGCAGCCCGCCCCCGCGCCGATGCCGATGGTGGGAATGGCGATCTCTGCCGTGATCCGGTCTGCCAGCGCCGAGGGCAGCTTTTCCAGCACCACCGAGAACGCCCCCGCATCGCTCACCGCGCGCGCATCGGCCATGAGCCGCTCGGCCCCGGCCCCGCGCCCCTGCACCTTGTAGCCCCCCAGAGTGTTGACCGATTGCGGCGTGAGGCCGATATGCGCCATCACCGGCACACCGCGCGCCACCAGAAACGCGATGGTGTCGGCCATGTGCTGCCCGCCTTCGAGCTTGACCGCCGCCGCGCCGGTTTCGGCCATGATCCGCGAGGCGTTGCGAAACGCCTGCGCGGGGCTTTCCTCGTAGCTGCCGAACGGCATGTCGATCACCAGCATTGCGCGGGTGAGGCCGCGCGCCACGGCCTTGCCGTGCAGGATCATCATCTCCATCGTCACGCCCAGCGTCGAGGGCAGGCCGTGGAGCACCATGCCGACGCTGTCACCGACAAGGACAAAGTCGCACGCTGCATCCATCATCCGCGCCATCGGCGTGGTATAGGCGGTGAGCGAGACGATGGGCGCGCGGCCCTTCATTGCGCGGATATCATCGGGCAGGGGGGCGGTCTTGCGGGCGGTGGCGCTCATGGCTTGATATTCCGTGGTATCCTCTTTGGGGCGCTAGCTATCAAGCCGCGCGGGAAATATCCACACCTCTTGTTTTTGCGCCCGAAACCTGTCGCTGCGTCGTTTTCGGGCGGTGTTGGGTCGGATGGGCTTCGCGCGTATTGGCAGGATTGATAAACATCGCACAGGAAATGCCTGAACGGAGTCGGCGCAGATGAAAACATCGGTCAAAGCCCTCGTCGTCGGTGGCGGGGCCGTCGGAACCTCCATCGCCTATCATCTGGCCCGCGCGGGCTGGGCCGATGTCATGCTCCTGGAGCGCGACGAACTGACCTCCGGCTCCACATGGCACGCGGCGGGGCTTCTGCCGCTTTTCAACATGTCCTTTGCGACCACCCATATCCACAAATATTCGGTCGATTTCTACAAGACGCTGGAGGCCGAGACCGGCCTCAACGCCGGGTTCGCCGTGGTGGGCAACCTGCGCATGGCACAGACCCAAGAGCGCATGGACGAATACATGCTCTACGCCTCGACCGCTGAAACCTGCGGTGTGGCCTATGAATGGCTGACCCCCGAGCAGATCAAGGAACGCTGGCCGCTGATCGAGACATCGGACCTCAAGGGTGCGCTTTACCACAACACCGACGGCTACATTAACCCCGCCGACGTGACGCAGGCGATGGCACGGGGCGCGCGCCAGCGCGGCGTGATGATCGAGCGCAAATGGCAGGCTGATGCGTTTCACTGGACTGGCACCCATTGGGAAGTCACCTGCACGAAGATGATGGAACGGGGCGGCAACCTCGTCGCCTCTGACGAGCAGATCACCATCACCGCCGAGCATGTCGTGACGGCAAGCGGCAACCACGCACAGACCACCGCGAAAAAGCTGGGCATCAAGATCCCCGCGATCCCGGTCGAACATCAGTTCATCGTGATGGATCAGGATCCGGCGCTGGTCGAATTCCGCAGACAGGGCGGGCGCGAACACCCGGTGATTCGCGATGCCGACGCGCAAAGCTATGTGCGTGAGGAACGCGGCGGCTGGATTCTGGGGGTCTACGAGAAGAACGCCCCGGCCTGCTTTGAATATGGCGTGCCCGACAGCTTTCGCGCCGATCTCTTCCCGCTCGATCTGGAACGGATCGAGACGCAATACATGGCGATGATCCACCGCATTCCGTCCTGCGAAGGCTCAGGCCTCAAGGATGATTTCAACGGCCCGATCTGCTACACCCCCGATGGCAATCCGCTTGTCGGCCCCGCGCCGGGCCTGCGCAACATGTGGCTGGCCGAGGGGTTTTCGTTCGGCATCACCGCCGCGGGCGGCACCGGCTATTACCTTGCGCAACTGATGGTCTATGGCGAAGCCGAGATCGACATGGCGAGCCTTGACCCCAAGCGCTATTCGTCAAGCTGGATGACCACCGAGTTTGCCGCGCGCAAGAACGAGGAATGCTACGAGCACGTCTATATCCTCCACCACCCCGACGAGGAACGCCCCGCCTGTCGGCCCTTGCGCACCTCGCCCGCCTATGACCGCCAGAAGGCGCGCGGCGCGCAGTTCGGGTTCGTCAACGGCTGGGAGCGGCCCAATTATTTCGGCCCCCTCGATGCGCCCGAAAATTTCGACCACGACGCGCGCAGCTTTCGTCGGGGCGGCTGGTGGCAATATGCGGTCGCTGAGGCGCGCGCGATCCGCGAGGGCGTGGGCCTGATCGACGCCTCCGCCTTTACCAAGCATGTCATCAAGGGGCCGGGGGCGACCGCCTTTCTCGACTGGTTCACCTGCAACAAGCTGCCAAAGGTGGGCCGCATCAACCTCACCTATGCGCTCACCGATCATGGCACCACGCGCACCGAATACACCATCGTGCGCCTGAAAGAGCACGAATATTACCTCGTCTCCGCCGGGGCGTGGACGGAATACGATGCCGATTACCTGCGCAAGGCCGCCGAGGACATGGCGCCCGAGTTCGGCTATATCGAGATTCAGGATGTCACGACCCAATGGGGCGTTTTCGCCATCGCCGGGCCGAAATCGCGCAATGTTCTGCGCGAGGTGATCAAGGATGCCGACCCGGCAACCGCGCTTTCCAACAAGCGCTTCCCGTGGCTCTCGGCGCAGCGGATCGAGCTGGGCATGTGCCCGGTCAATGCCATCCGCGTGGCCTATACCGGCGAGTTGGGCTGGGAATTGCATCACCCCATCGAGATGCAGACCTATCTTTTCGACCTGCTGGAAAAGGCGGGCGAGAAACACGGCATGAAGCTGGTCGGCGCGCGCGCGCAGAACTGGCTGCGGCAGGAGAAAAGCTATCGCGCCTTTGGCAATGAGCTGGGCCGCGATGCCACGCCGCTTGAGGCCGATCTGCCGCGCTTTGTCGATCTCGACAAGGAGTTCCGCGGCAAGGCCAGGCTGGTGGCAACGGGCGTGCGCTCCAAATGCTGCACGCTGCTGATCGACGGGCCGGATGACGCCGACCCGTGGGGCCGCGAGGCGCTTTATACCGCAAGCGGCGAACGCGTCGGCCGCCTC
Organism: Roseovarius sp. UBA6217; assembly: GCA_002421985.1. Classification (GTDB taxonomy): domain Bacteria; phylum Pseudomonadota; class Alphaproteobacteria; order Rhodobacterales; family Rhodobacteraceae; genus Roseovarius. The sequence continues at coordinate 77,021 of DISF01000103.1, forward strand.
ACCTCGGGCGGCTATTCGGTGGCCTTCGGCAAATCCATCGGCATGGGTTATGTCCGGCCTGAACTGGCGGTCGAGGGCACCAAACTCAAGCTCAAGATGCTCGACCAACTCTGGGACGCGACCGTGACCTGCGACAGCCCCTATGACCCGAAGAACGAGACCATCCGCAAGGACGGGTAAGCGCAAAAGGGGGGGCTTCGTGTGCCCCCTTATTTTTCATGCCGGCGCACCCACCTGCGCCACGCGCCCTCCGACCCGCGAAAGGCGTTGATATCAACGCCGCCCTCCACCCCCGGCACCACCCCCGTGCCGGTATATTGCCAGAACACCCAAGGTTGGCCGGGATAGACCTGATCGGGCGTTTTCGCGACCGAGCGCAACCAGAATTCGGCCTGCACCTGCCCGATGCCGGTCTGCTGGTAAAATTCCGGCGTGGTATAGATGATCGGGCGCTGACCGTAATGGCGCTCCACGATATCAAGGAAAACGCGCGCCTGTCTGCGCACCTCGGCCCCCGGCGGGCGCAGGGTGCAGGTGGGCGAAAACGGGTTCCATTCCAGATCGAGCACCGGCGGCAGAGCCTTGCCCCGCTTCGGCACGTTGCGGATGAACCAGTGCGCCTGCACCTCGGGGGGCGTGCAGAAATAGTAGAAATGATAGGCCCCGCGCGCAATGCCGTGGCGCGCGGCCAATTGCCAGTTGCGGTCGAATTGCGGATCCTTCAGATCGCCGCCCTCGGTCGCCTTGATATAGGCAAACCCCACCCCCGACGCGGCCACCCGCCGCCAGTCGATCGCTTCCTGAAAGCGGGCCACGTCGATACCGTGGACCGGATAGCTCGCCGGCCCCCTCGGGCCGAAATCCACCGGATCGTAATCGCCGAACGGCCCGGCCCCAAGCGCCGGGGCTGCGAGAAGCGCAAGGCAGCACAGGAGCCATCGAAGCACAGGTTATCCCCCGAATGAAACCGCTACACCCGATCAACCGTTATCCGCATCAGCCGCGACAGGCCACCACAAAGAGATTGTTCGCGGGCATTGCGCGGGGTGGTTGCGGCGTGAGAGCGGCGTTGCTCAGCCATGTCGTCACCTCGGCCAGATCCTTGTAGCCGATCTCGGGGTCTTGCGCCGCGAGGCTGGCGTGAAACCGCGCGTCGCCCTCCGAGGTGGCACGCCCCTCGCGCAGGAACGGCCCGTAAAGCGCGAGGCAACCGCCGGGCGCGAGCGCGCGGCCCGCCTCGTGAATGAGGGTTTGCGCCTCGGGCGCGCTGATGAGATGCAAGAGGTTCACCAGCACGATCAGGTCTTGCCCGGCATGGGCCGCGCCCCATCCCGGTTCGGTCGCGTCAAGCGGCAGGGCGGGGTGCAGGTTGGGCAATGCCGCCTCTGCCGCATGGGCGTCGATGCTGGCGCGGCGGGCGGGGTCGATCTCGGTGGGCTGCCACACCAGCCCCGGCATGGCGCGGGCAAATGCCACCACATGCTGCCCGGTACCCGAAGCCAGCTCCAGCGCGCGGCCCGTCATCGGCGCGATCCGGCAAAGCGCTTCGGTGATCGGCCCCGCGTTGCGCTCTGCCGCAGGCGCGTGCAGTTTGGCCCCCTCGCCGGGATGCGCGACCGAGGCCTTCGGCGGCACGGGGCGGCGCGCGGTCATGCGGCCTCCTCTGAGCGGTCGGTCGCCGGGGGCGGTGCCGGGGAGAGCGCGGCAATACGGCGATAGAGCGCGTCATCCATCGCGAAATCCACCGCCGCGAGCGACGGCGCAATCTGCTCTGGCGACCGCCCCGAGATGATCGGCACGGGTGCCGCAGGATGGCGCGCGGCCCATGCGACGGCAAGCGTCGCCGGATCGGTGCCAAGCTCTGCCGCGATCTCCACCAGCGCGCTGGCCGCCTCTTGCATCCACGCCTGCCCGTAGCGGATCGCGTAGCGTTCGTTGCCGGTGAGCCGCCCGGTCTCGCCGCGCGCATATTTGCCGGTGAGCAATCCCCCCGCCAGCGGCGAATACCCCGCCACCACCATCCCCTCGGACGCGGCCATCGGCAGGATTTCCACCTCTGCCTGCCGCTTCACAAGGTTATACATCGGTTGCAGGATCGAGATGGGCAGATCAAGGCGCGCACCAAGACAGGCCGCCTTCATCACCTGCCATGCGGCGAAATTCGACAGGCCGACATGGCTGATCTGGCCGCGCGATTTCAGATCGGCAAAGCACTCCAGCGTTTCCTCAAGGCCCGTGTCGGGATCAAACCGGTGCAGATAGAGGATATCGACGTGATCCATCCCCAGCCGCTGCCGCGAGATGTCGAACTGCGCGCGGATATTGGCGGCTCCTGCCCCGCCCGAATAGCCTGCCTTGGTGGCGATTACGAGCCGGTCGCGATGCGGCGCGGCAAAGCGGCCAAGCAGGGTTTCCGCCGCGCCATCGGTATAAAGATGCGCGGTGTCGAAATGGGTGATGCCCGCCGCAAGGCAGGCCTCGAACATGGCGCGAGAGGCAGCCTCATCCGCCGTGCCGCCAAATTGCATGGTGCCAAAGGCAAAGCGGCTCGCGGGGGTGCCATCAGGGGAGGTGATCCGGGTGCTCATGATGCGCAAAGTGCCACGCGGCGTGCCGGATGAAAAGGTGCCACCTTGCATTTGGGGGGGAGGGGGCTTAGGCGATTGGCTGAGTTTTGGGCCCCACGGAGACCGCCGCCATGAAGATGCACGAGACCTTCATCAAGCCGATGCATCCCGAGGGGCGCCGGTTCGTCGCGATCTTTGCCGCCATAGCGCTGGTGTTGTTCCTGATCTGGGAGCCGCTGGGCTGGATCGGGGCGGGGCTGACGCTCTGGTGCTACTATTTCTTTCGCGATCCCGAGCGGGTGACACCGGCGCGCCCCGGCCTGATCGTAAGCCCCGCCGATGGTATCGTATCGCTGATCGAGCCTGCGGTGCCGCCCGCCGAGCTTGGCCTGCCGGATGTGGCCCTGACGCGGGTGAGCGTATTCATGAGCGTTTTCAACTGCCATGTGAACCGCGCGCCGGTGGCGGGGCGGGTGACGCGCGTGGCCTATCGCGCGGGCAAGTTTCTCAACGCCTCGCTTGACAAGGCCAGCGCCGATAACGAGCGCAACGGCATCGTCATCGAGATGGAGGATGGCCGACTCCTGCCGGTGGTGCAGATCGCCGGGCTGGTGGCACGGCGGATCGTGTGTTTCACCGGCGAGGGCCAGAGCCTCGGACGCGGAGAGCGCTTTGGCCTCATCCGGTTCGGCTCGCGGGTTGATGTCTACCTGCCCGAGGGGGTGGTGCCGCTGGTGCGGGTGGGCCAGACGATGGTGGCGGGCGAAACGGTGATCGCCGAGACAGCGACCTCAGAGAGGTCCGCATGAGCCGCCCCCCGCGCAATGAACTGACGCTGGCGCAGCTTCTGCCCAACATGCTCACCGTGGCGGCGATCTGCGCCGGTGTCACGGCGATTCGCATGGGGGTGCAGGGCGATTACGTGCGCGCGGTGCAGCTTTTGCTTATCGCGGGTATTCTCGACGGGCTGGACGGGCGGCTTGCGCGGCTGTTGCGCAGCACCTCGGCGATGGGGGCCGAGCTTGATTCGCTGGCGGATTTCGTCAATTTCGGGGTCGCGGCCCCGATGGTGATCTATTTCTGGGGGTTGCAGGACATGCGGCACGCGGGCTGGCTCGCGGTGCTGTTCTTTGCGATCTGCGGCGTGATGCGGCTGGCGCGGTTCAACGTCAGTTCCCGCGAGGAGGGGGCCAAGGGCGGATCGGGGGCCTATTTCCAGGGGCTACCCGCCCCGGCGGGCGCGCTTCTGGCGATGCTGCCCATGTTCCTGACATTCGCCGTGCCGGGAATGCCGCAGCCGCCCGCGCCGCTGGTGGCGCTTTACATGGCCGGGGTCGGCTTTCTGATGATCTCGTCCGTGCCGGTCTGGTCGTTCAAACAAACCCGGATATCGCGCGAGAACGTGAAATTCTTTCTGCTGGCCTTCGCCTGCGGGGCCGCCGCGCTTGCGCTTTTCACATGGGCGGCACTGATCGTGCTCTGCCTTGGATATGTCGCGGTCGTGATCTGGGCGGCCCTGATCTGGTATCCCAAGGACCGAACCGAGTAAGCAAAGAGGCAGGTAATGGATCTTGACGCGGTAAAAAACAGCTATGCCCGCTGGGCACCGGTTTATGATGCGACCTTTGGCAAGCTGACCCATGCCGGGCGGCGCGAGGCGGTCACCTATATCAACGCGCGCGGCGGCGATCTGCTCGAGGTGGGCGTGGGCACCGGCCTGTCGCTTGGCGCCTATGATCGTGCGCTGCGCATCACCGGCATGGATTACAGCCATGACATGCTGCGCAAGGCCCGCGCGCGGGTGGCGAAACTGCGCCTGCACAATGTCGCGGCGCTGCTCCAGATGGATGCGCGCGACCTCGATTTCCCCGATGCCAGCTTTGACACGGTAGCGGCGATGCATGTGCTGTCGGTGGTGCCAGAGCCCGAACGCGTGATGGCCGAGATCGCCCGCGTGCTGCGCCCCGGCGGGCAGGTGGTCATTACCAACCATTTCAAGCATGAACGCGGCGTCTGGGCCGGTCTCGCCCGCGCCGCCGCCCCGCTGGAGCGGGTGCTGGGCTGGCACTCGGATTTCGAGATCACGTCCGTCCTGCAAGACCCGCGCCTGCAGATCGTCACGCGCCGCAACCTGCCCCCGATGGGGATGATGACCTTTCTGGTGCTGGAAAAGCGGGCGAATTGAAGCTCACCGCCGCGCAAGCGCCCAGCATTCATCCCGATATCTGACCCTGGCCGCGCCGCATCCGGTGCGGCCGGGATTGTTCCTCCGTGGCGCGATCAGTTCGGGATTTGCCCGGTGATCCCCTCGACATAAAAATCCATACCCAGAAGCGTGCCATCATCCGCCACCTCGCCCTCGGCCAGCCAGACGCTTCCATCCTGACGGTTGAGCGGGCCGGTGAACGGGTGGTAGCTGCCGCTTGCCATGGCGTCCTTCAATGCCAGCGCCTCGGCTTTCACATCTGCGGGCACCGCGTCGGAAATCTCGCCGATCTTGACCATACCGGGGCCGATGCCATCCCAGGTCTCGGTGCTCTCCCACGTTCCGTCGATCACCGCCTGCGTGCGGGCGATATAATAGGGTGCCCAGTTGTCGATGATCGAGGACACCCGCGGGAAGGGCGCATATTCGGCCATGTCCGAGGCCTGACCGAAGGTGACCACGTTGCCGGCCTTCTCGGCCGCCGCCTGCGGCGCGGTGGAATCGGTATGTTGCAAGATCACATCCGCGCCCTGCTCGATAAGCGCCTGCGCGGCATCGGCCTCTTTGGCCGGATCAAACCACGTATAGGCCCAGATGATCTTGAACTCGACATCGGGGTTGACCTTTTTGGCGTGGATATAGGCCGAGTTTATGCCCCGGATCACCTCGGGGATGGGGTAAGAGGCGATATAGCCGATGATGTTGGATTTGGTCATCCTGCCCGCGATATGGCCCTGCACCGCTCGCCCCTCGTAGAACCGCGCCGAATAGGTGCTGACATTGGGCGCGGTCTTGTAGCCGGTGGCGTGCTCGAATTTCACATTGGGGAATTTCGCGGCCACAGCCAGCGTCGGCTCCATGAAGCCGAACGAGGTGGTAAAGATCAGGTCCGCGCCCTGCAACGCCATCTGCGTGATCGCCCGCTCGGCATCCGCGCCCTCGGGCACGCTCTCCTGATAGGTTGTCTCGACCGCATCGCCGAAATGCGCCTCGACGGCAAGGCGGCCCTTGTCATGCTCGTAGGTCCAGCCACCGTCGCCGATAGGGCCGACATAGATGAAACCGACCTTGGTCTTGTCCTGCGCGACCGCCCCGGTCGCAAGGCCAAGCGCGAGCGCGACGGTGGTCAACAGATGTCTGAGGGTCATGCGGGTGTCTCCCTGTTCTGATGTCATTGTGAGGCGTGAAAGACGCGGCCCAGCGAGGCGGGGGCGCGGGATTTGTCGCGCGCCATGATGACCAGCACGAGGATGGTGATCAAGTAGGGCGACATCGAAAGATACTCGACCGGGATGGCCAGCCCCGCCGCCTGCAGGTTGAGCTGCAACACCGTGACCCCGCCAAAAAGCCAGGCCCCGAGCAGCACGCGCCCCGCCTTCCACGAGGCAAAGACCACCAGCGCCAGCGCGATCCAGCCCGCGCCCGAGGTCATGCCCTCGGTCCATTGCGGCACGCGGATGAGGCTGATATAGGCCCCGCCCAGCCCGGCGCAGGCCCCGCCGAACAGGATCGCCAGCACCCGCACGCGCACCACCTTGTAGCCGAGCGCATGGGCAGCGTCATGGTTCTCGCCCACCGCGCGCAGGATCAGGCCCGCGCGGGTATATTTCAGCACCGCCCAGACCACCGCGACCAGCGCCAGCGCGAGATAAGCCATCAGATCGTGAGAAAAGAGCACCCGGCCCAGAAAAGGCAGATCGCTCAGCGGGCCGAGATCGAGCCGGGGCACGGGCGGCGGCTTGATGCCCTGATAGCCCTGTCCCAGAAGCGAGGACAGCCCGAGGCCGAAGAGCGTCAGCGCCAGACCGCTCGCCACCTGATTGGCCAGCGCCACTTGCGTGAGTACCGCGAACAGCAGCGCCAGCACCGCGCCGCCCCCGGCGGCGGCGACAAAGCCAAGCGCGGGCGAGCCGGAATTCACCGCCACGGCAAAGCCGCAGATCGCGCCGGTGATCATCATGCCCTCAACGCCCAGGTTGAGCACGCCCGCCCGCTCGACCACCAATTCGCCAAGCGCGGCCAGCAGAATGGGCGTTGCCGCCACGATGATCGCTGCCAGTAAAAGGGCCGGATCAATCGCGCCCATCAGACCGCCTCCCTCTTGTGCAAACGGATGCGGTAATTCGTCAGGAGATCCACCGCCAGCAGGAAAAACAGCAGCATCCCCTGGAAAAGCTGGATCGCGGCGGCGGGCAGGCCAAGCGTCGATTGCGCCATCTCGCCGCCGATATAGGTAAGCGCCATCAACAGCCCCGCGAGCCCGATCCCCACCGGGTGCAACCGGCCCAGAAAGGCCACGATGATCGCGGTAAAGCCATAGCCCACGTTGAAATCAATGCTGATCTGTCCGGCGGGGCCTGCCACCTCGAACATCCCCGCCAGCCCCGCCAGCGCCCCCGCAACCCCGAGGCAGAAGATCACCAGCCGACCGGGGCGCACACCTGCAAAGCGCGCCGCGCGCGGGGCCTGCCCGGCAAGGCGGATGTGAAAGCCAAGGCTGTGACGCGAGAGCAGGATATAGGCCGCGATCACCGCGATCACCGCCGCCGCCACGCCCCAATGCATCCCCGTGCCCGCGATGATATCGGCATTATGGGCGCTGTCATACTCACGCAGATTGCGCGAGCCGGGAAAGCCGCGCCCCTCGGGGTTTTTCATCAGCCCGAGCGCCATGGCGGCCAGCAACTGCTCGGCCACGTAGACGAGCATCAAGGACACGAGAATCTCATTGGTGCCGAACCGCACCTTCAGGAGCGCCGGAATCATCGCCCAGGCCCAGCCGCCCAGCGCGCCCGCGATCACCATCAGCGGGAAAACGATCCGGCTTTCCAGCGGGTAGAGCGCAAGCGCCACACCCGCCCCCGCCAGCGCACCGATGATATACTGCCCCTCCGCGCCGATATTCCAGATGCCGGCCCGAAACCCGAGACTGAGGCCGATGGCGATGAGGATGAGCGGGGCCGCCTTGATGAGAAGCTGCGGACGGTAATAGAACGAGAACTCGCCGAAAAGCGGCTTCCAGAAGATCGTGGCAATCGCCTCGACCGGATCCTTGCCCAGCGCGGCAAAAAGCGCCGCACCCGCGATCATGGTAATGACCACGGCAAGCGGCGGGGTGGCATAGGTCCAGAGCCGCGAGGGCTGCGGGCGTTTCTCCAGCCTCAGCATGGCGCGGGCCCCGTCGTCGCAGGGGGGCGCTGCCCCCGTCGCCCTGCGGGCACCTCCCCCGGGATATTTCGGGCCAGAAGAATCCGGGCGCGGGCATGGCGTTTCTTCTGGCGGTAAATATCCCCGCCGGAGGCCCCGGTCTCTTTGTGCGACGGCTCAGACATGCGCCACCTCCATGCCATGCGCGCCGCCCATCATCAGGCCGATCTCGTCGAGGCTCAGGCTGGCGGTGGGCCGCGCCTCCGACAGGCGTCCCTCGTTGAGCGCGGCAAAGCGGTCGGCGATTTCCATCAATTCGTCCAGGTCCTGGCTGATGCACAGGATCGCCGCACCATCCGCCGCAAGGTCAAGCAGCGCCTGCCGGATCGCGGCGGCGGCGGCAGCATCGACGCCCCAGGTGGGCTGATTGACCACCAGCACGCGAGGGCGTTGCAACACCTCGCGCCCGATCACGAATTTCTGGAGGTTGCCCCCCGAGAGCGCCCGCGCCGCCGTCTCCGGCCCCGGCGTGCGCACATCGAAGGCCGCGATCACGCGGCTGGCAAAGGCGCGCGCCGCTCCCCAGCGGATAAAGCCGTGGCGTGTGAGGCCCTCGCGCGTGGCGGCGCTGAGCACCGCGTTCTCGGTCAGGCTCATATCCGGCGCGGCGGCGTGGCCAAGCCGTTCCTCGGGCGCGGCCAAAAGGCCCAGCGCGCGCCGCGCATTGGGGCCAAGCCGCCCGATGGCTCGGCCATCCAGCCGGACCCGCTCGGGATCGGTCAACCTCTCGCCCGAGAGCGCGGCCAGAACCTCGTCCTGCCCGTTTCCCGCCACCCCGCCGATGCCAAGAATCTCGCCCTGCCGCAGGGTAAACGTCACATCGCGCAGCACGCAGCCAAAGGCCGAAGGCGCGGGCAGCGAGAGCGCCGCCACCTCGAGCGCCACAGCGCCCGTGCTCTGCCCGGTGCGGCGCGGCGCGGCGCGGCGCGGCGAAACTTGCGCCCACCATCGCCTCGGCCATCTCGCGCGCCGAGGTCTCGCGCGGCACGCGGGTGCCGACGTTGCGACCATGGCGCAGGATCGTGGCGGCGTCGCAGAGCGCGCGGATTTCCTCCAGCTTGTGCGATATGTAAAGGATCGCCACCCCCTCGGCTGTGAGCTTGCGCAGGGTGGCGAAAAGGATCTCCACCTCCTGCGGCGTGAGCACGCTGGTCGGCTCGTCCATGATCAAGAGGCGCGGCGCCTGCAACAGGCAGCGGATGACCTCGACCCGCTGCCGCTCTCCCGCCGACAGATCGCCGGTGATGCGCGCGGGATCGAGCGGCAGGCCATAGGTCTGCGACACCTCGCTTATGCGCGCGGCGAGTGTGCGCATCGGCGGTGGATGCTCCATCCCCAGCGCCACATTCTCGGCCACCGAGAGCGCATCGAAGAGCGAGAAATGCTGAAACACCATCGCCACCCCCGCCGCCCGCGCCGCCGACGGATTGGCAGGCGCGTAGGGCGCGCCGCGCAAGCACATCGTGCCGCTATCGGGTTTGACGAGGCCGTATATCATCTTGACCAGCGTGGACTTGCCCGCGCCATTCTCGCCCAAGAGCGCGTGGACCTCGCCCTCGCGGATATCGAACGACACGGCATCATTGGCGATCACGCCCGGATAGGCCTTGGTGAGGCCATTGATGCTGAGCAAAGGCGTGGTCACGCGCGTCTGTCCCCGCCCCTTGGCGGGGCCGCTCCCTGTGGTTTTCGAGACCCTAGACCAGCCTTTGGGGGTTCGGCAATGGATTGTGGTGCAGGCGGGCTTTTGTTCCCGCAGGGACGGGGCTAGTCTGCCCGTATGTCCGGCACTCCCCGATTCATCCACCTGCGGGTGCATACCGAATATTCGCTCCTCGAAGGGGCGGTGCGGCTCAAGGCATTGCCCGGCCTGTGCGCAGCGGCGGGGATGCCGGCGGTGGCGGTGACCGACACCAACAACATGTTCGCGGCGCTGGAATTTTCCGTCACGGCGCAGGGCGCTGGCGTGCAGCCGATCATGGGGTGTCAGGTTGATCTGGCCTATCAGGAGGCGGCACCGGGCGAACGGCCCAAACCGCCCGCGCCGGTGGTGCTGCTGGCGCAGAACGAGGCGGGTTACGGCAACCTGATGAAGCTCAATTCCTGCCTCTACCTGCGCGGCGATGGCAGCCTGCCGCACGTGACGCCCGAGGAGCTTGCCGCCCATGCCGAGGGGGTGATCTGCCTCACCGGTGGCCCCGATGGCCCGGTGGGGCGGCTCTTGCAGGGCGGGCAGCGCCCGGTGGCAGAGGCGCTCATGGTGCGGCTCAAGGCGGCGTTCGGCGACCGGCTCTATGTCGAGTTGCAGCGCCACCCCGGCGAGGACGGCGCGCCCGAGGTCGAGCGCCTGAGCGAGCGCGGCCATGTCGAGATCGCCTATGCGATGGGCTTGCCGCTGGTCGCGACCAACGATGTCTATTTCCCAAGGCCCGAGATGTATGAGGCGCATGACGCGCTGTTATGCGTGGCCGAAGGGGCCTATGTCGACCAGAACGCCCCGCGCCGCCGCCTGACCCCGCAGCATTATTTCAAATCGCAGGAAGAGATGGCGGCGCTTTTCGCCGATCTGCCCGAGGCGCTGGACAACACCGTGGAAATCGCGCGGCGCTGCGCCTTTGGCGCTTACCGGCGCGATCCGATCCTGCCGCGTTTCGCCGATGACGAGGTGGACGAGCTGCGCCGTCAGGCGCGCGAGGGGCTGGCCGCGCGGCTTTCGGTCATCCCCCATGCCGCCCCGGTGGAAGACTATGAACAAAGGCTCGAATTCGAGCTTGGCGTCATCGAGGGCATGGGCTTTCCCGGCTATTTCCTGATCGTGGCCGATTTCATCAAATGGGCCAAGGAACGCGATATCCCGGTGGGTCCGGGGCGCGGCTCGGGGGCGGGCAGCCTTGTGGCCTATGCGCTCACCATCACCGATCTTGACCCGCTGCGCTACAAGCTGCTGTTCGAGCGGTTCCTGAACCCCGAGCGCGTGTCGATGCCCGATTTTGATATCGACTTCTGCATGGATCGCCGCGAGGAGGTGATCGCCTATGTTCAAGAGAAATACGGCCGCGACAAGGTCGGGCAGATCATCACCTTTGGCGCGCTGCTCAGCAAGGCCGCCGTGCGCGATATCGGGCGGGTGCTGCAAATGCCCTATGGTCAGGTGGATCGCCTGTCCAAGATGATCCCCGTCGAGGGGGTCAAGCCCGTCTCGATCGAGAAGGCATTGGCCGACGAGCCGCGCCTGCGCGAGGCGGCGCAGGCCGAGGAGGTGGTCAGGCGGCTTCTGGACTATGGCCAGCAGGTCGAGGGGCTGTTGCGCAATGCCTCCACCCATGCCGCGGGCGTGGTGATCGGCGACCGCCCGCTCGATGAGCTGGTGCCGCTCTACCGCGATCCGCGCTCGGACATGCCGGCGACGCAGTTCAACATGAAATGGGTCGAGGCGGCGGGGTTGGTGAAGTTCGACTTCCTGGGCCTCAAGACGCTGACGGTGATCCAGAACGCGCTGGATCTGATCCGGGGTCAGGGCCGCAACCTGCACGAATCCGCGGACGGGCGCCAGCTTTATGCCCCGCCCGAAGGCGCAGTCAATGAAATCAACGCCATACCGCTGGATGATGAAGCAACCTATCAGCTTTATGCGGCCGCGCGGACGGTGGCGGTGTTCCAGGTGGAAAGCTCGGGGATGATGGATGCGCTGCGGCGCATGAAGCCCACCTGCATCGAGGATATCGTTGCGCTGGTGGCGCTGTATCGCCCGGGCCCGATGGAGAACATTCCCGTCTATTGCGAGGTGAAGCATGGCCTCAAGCCACTGGAATCGCTGCATCCGACCATCGATCCGATCCTCAAGGAGACGCAGGGCATCATCGTCTATCAGGAACAGGTGATGCAGATCGCGCAGGTCATGGCGGGCTATTCGCTGGGCGGCGCCGACCTGCTTCGTCGGGCGATGGGCAAGAAGATCCCCGAGGAAATGGCCAAGGAGCGGCCGAAATTCGTCGAAGGTGCCAAGGCGACCCATGGGATCGACGCGAAGAAGGCAGGCGAAGTCTTTGACCTGTTGGAGAAATTCGCGAATTACGGCTTCAACAAGTCGCACGCGGCGGCCTACGCGGTGGTCAGCTATCAGACCGCCTGGCTGAAGGCGAACCATCCGGTCGAATTCATGGCCGCCGTGATGAACTGCGATATCCACCTGACCGACAAGCTGAACGTCTACAAGCGCGAGGTGGACCGGATGGGGATCGAGGTGGTGCCGCCTTGCGTCAACCGATCGGATGCGACCTTCACGGTGGACCGGGGCCGCGTCGTCTATGCGCTTGGCGCCTTGAAGAACGTGGGCGTCGAGGCGATGCGGATGATCGTCGCGGCGCGCGGCAGCCAGCCGTTCCGCGATCTGGCCGATTTTGCCAGCCGCGTGGATCTGAAAAAGGTCGGCAAGCGACCGCTGGAAATGCTGGCGCGGGCGGGGGCATTCGATCTGCTGGATGCCAACCGCGCCAAGGTGTTCGAGGCGCTGGACGGTCTGGTGGCCTGGTCGGCGGCGGTGCACGAGGCGCGGGCCTCGGCCCAGGTGTCGCTGTTCGGCGAGGCGGGCGCCGACCTGCCGCCCCCGCGCATCATCGGGCGCAACGACTGGCTGCCGGTGGAGCGGCTGCAACAGGAACATCAGGCGATCGGGTTCTATCTGTCGGGCCATCCGCTGGACGACTGGATGGGCGCGCTGAAGCGCAAGAACGTGATGACGCTGGCCGAGGTCACCCGCCGGGCCGAAGGCGGGCCGGTGGTGGCTAAGCTGGCCGGATCGGTCGGTGCGCGGCAGGAACGCAAATCGTCACGCGGGAACCGCTTTGCCTTTGTGGCCTGTTCGGATCCGACCGGGCTTTATGAGGTGACCGTGTTCTCGGACGTGCTGGATCAGGCCCGGCAGTTCCTCGAGCCCGGCATGAACGTGGTGCTGACAGTCGAGGCGACGCTGGAGGGCGACAGCCTGAAGCTGCTGGCCCGCGGGGTGCAGCCGGTCGAGACACTGGCGGCTGACGCCGGGGCGCAGGCCTTGCGCGTGCATCTGGCCGAGGCGGATGCGGCGGCGGCAGTGGCCGCGCTGCTGGAACGTGCCCGGGCCGATGCGGGGCGCATGGCCAAGGGGCAGGTGACGGTCTGTGTTGCGGATGCTGCAAGCGGGCAGGAGATCGACATCGCGCTGCCGGGGCAGTGGCCATTGGGACCGCAGGTCAAGGGGGCGTTGAAGGCGGTTCAGGGCGTTCTGGCGGTAGAAGAGCTCTAGCGGCGGCTCCCGCACCCCTGAGACGGGCAGGCCCGTCACAGGGCCTTGGGCCGGGCGCCGCTGGCGCGGCGTGCGCGGGATCGGGACGCGTCGCGCGGGTTGGACAGGGCGGATGCCTCCGGCGGGGGTATTTGAAAAAAGGCAAAGGGGCAGGCGATGGATGCGGACGTTCTGATCATCGGGGGCGGCGTTGCGGGGCTGACGCTGGGCGCGCGGCTGGCGGAGGCGGCGACGAAGGTTGTGGTGCTGGAGGCCGAGGCGGCGGTGGGCTATCATACGTCGGGCCGCTCGGCCGCGCTGTTCGAGCCGACCTATGGTCTGGCGCCGGTGCGCGATCTGTCGTTTGCAAGTGCGGACTGGTATCACGCCTCGGGCCTTCTGTCGCCGCGCGGGGTGCTTCTGGTGGCGCGGGCGGAAGAGCGTGAGACCTTCGAGGAGGATCTGCAGGCCATGGCGATGACGCGGCTGGATCTGGACGAGGTCTTCGCCCGGATGCCGGTGCTGCGGCGCGATGTGGTGGCGCTGGCGGCCGGGCGCGAGGATGTGTTCGACATCGACACCGACCGGCTGCTGCAAGACAGCGTCAAGGCGATCCGAGCCGGAGGCGGCGAGGTGCGGCTGAAGGCACGGGCCGAGGCGATCCAGCGGGATGGCGGGGTCTGGCGCGTGCGTGTGGGCGGCGAGGAGGTGTGCGCACCTGCACTGGTCAATGCGGCCGGGTCATGGGTCAACGAGGTGGCGGCGATGGCCGGGGTGGCGGGGCCACGGTTCCAACCCTATCGGCGGTCGATGGCGCGGGTGCCGGCGCCCGAGGGGATGGACGTTTCGCGCTGGCCGATGACCTTTGGCCCGGGCGAGAGCTGGTATGTCAAGCCGGACGCCGGGGCGCTGATCGTCTCGCCTGCCGAGGAGCATCCGATGGAGCCGCATGATGCCTGGCCCGAGGATATGGTGCTGGCCGAGGGGATTGCGCGGTTCGAGGACTATGCCGATGCGCCGGTCACGCGGCTGCTGTCCAGCTGGGCAGGCTTGCGAACCTTTTCCCCTGACCGTGTGCTGGTGATCGGGCCCGATCCGGTGGCGCCGGGGTTCTTCTGGCAGGCCGGGCAGGGCGGCTACGGGTTTCAGACGGCGCCGGCGGCCGCGCGGCTTGGGGCCGATCTGGTGCTGGGGCGCGCGCCCGAGGTGGGGGCTGCGCTGGCGGCAGCGGTCAGTCCGGCGCGGTTTGGCTAATTTCAACATATCTCACAATTGGAATGTGTTGACATGGATCAAGGCGGGGCTTCGCATGATCGGTCAAGAAGGACGCAGCAAATAGGAGACCGCCATGGACTGGACTGCCAAGAACGCCAAGCAACGCGATGACCTGCGCCTGCTGAACAAGGCCATTCCCGAGACTGCCAAGGGCTTTGCCGCCTTGTCGAAGGGCGTCAAGGAAGGCGGCGTGCTGGAGTTCAAGCACAAGGAATATGTCGCGCTGGGGATTGCCGTGGCGCAATGCTGTGAGCCCTGCATCGGCTTTCACGTCGAGGCACTGATGAAGGCAGGGGCCACGCGCGAGGAAATGGGCGATGTGGTCGCCATGGCAGTGCAGATGGGCGGTGGCCCGGCGCTGATGTATGCGGCCAAGGCGTTTGCCTGCTGGGATGAACTGGCAGCGGCACAGTCCTGAGGCGGCAGATACCGGGGCGTGGGCCCACTTCCTTGCAAGGCAGTGGGGCGTGTGGCGGCCTGGGCGCGAGGGGGGCTAGCCCCCACGTCTGGCGCCGCGCCGCTGGCTCTGTCCTTGCGGCCCCCCAGGATATTTGGATCAAGGCGAAAAGGAGGGGCGCGGCTCCTCCTCCTCTGCGGTTCCGAGATCAATCTGGTCTTTCGCCTTGATGAAAATATCCCCGCCGGAGGCATCCACCGTTGCCGCTTGCGCTGGCGTCCGGGACAGGGGGCAGGTCTTGCCGCCGGTCCCGCATGGCTGACGACTTCGTGAATGACGGTCCCGTGGGCGGGGCGTGACAGCCCTGCATCGTCAGGGCACAACGGGCCGGCCTGACCGGAGCCGCCATGCCTGCCGACCTGACCGCCCGCCTGCTTCCTCGCATTCTGACCCTGCTGCCGATCGCCGCCCTTGCGCTTCTGGCGGCCTGCGGTCGGCCTGCGCCGCATCACCGGCCGATGGCGCCTGTCACGCTGTCGGCGCCGCGCTTTGACGATGCCAAGCCGGTGGACTGGCCGGGGCGCACGCCGCGCGCTTATGCGGTGCACGGGATCGACATCTCGCGCTGGAACACCGGGATCGACTGGCCGGTCGCGCAGGCGGCCGGGGTTTCGTTCGCCTTCATCAAGGCAACCGAGGGCGGCGATCATATCGACCCCGAGTTCCGCCATCACTGGGCTGCGGCGCGCCGGGCGGGGGTGCCGCGTGGGGCCTATCATTTCTGGTATCACTGCCGCAGCGGGGCCGAGCAGGCCGACTGGTTCATCCGCAATGTCCCGCGCGAGGCAGGCGCCTTGCCGCCCGTGCTGGACCTGGAATGGCCGCGCTCGCGCAACTGCCCGCACCGCCCGGACGGTGCGCATGTGCGGCGCGAGGCGCGCATCTTCCTTGACCGGCTCGAGGCGCATTACGGGCAGCGCCCGATCATCTACACCACGCCGGATTTCTACAAGGACACCGGCATTGGCAGCCTGCGGGCGGAATTCTGGTTGCGGGCGGTGACGGATCATCCGTCCTCGGTCTATCCGGGGGCCGACTGGACGTTCTGGCAGCATACCGGGACAGGGCTGATCCGGGGGATCCCCGGAAAGGTCGACATCAACGCCTTTCGCGGCAGCCCGGCGGCCTGGGCCGGTTGGCTTCAGGCGCGTCGGCAATAGGGCAACTGCACGCCTGATGCAGAATCCCGTTTAAACCTGCGGCACCATGGGCTAAACCCGCGCGGCGAACCGCATGGGATACGACAGCGCATGGCACGGCACCTGATCACCTCCGCCATTCCCTATATCAACGGGATCAAGCACCTTGGGAACCTGGTGGGCAGCCAGCTGCCTGCCGACCTGTACGCCCGCTACCTGCGCGGCCGCGGACACGAGGTGCTGTTCCTGTGCGCCACGGATGAACACGGCACCCCGGCCGAGCTGGCCGCCGCCAAGGCCGGCAAGCCGGTCGCCGACTATTGCGCCGAGATGCACGAGGTGCAGGCGCAGATCGCCCAAGGGTTCCGCCTGTCGTTCGACCATTTCGGCCGGTCCTCCAGTGCGCAGAACCATCGGATGACCCAGCATTTCGCCACCCGTCTGGCCGAGGCCGGGCTGATCCGCGAAGTCACCGAAAAGCAGATGTATTCGGTCGCCGATGGCCGTTTCCTGCCCGACCGCTACATCGAGGGCACCTGCCCGAACTGCGGCTACGACTCGGCGCGCGGCGATCAGTGCGACAATTGCACCAAACAGCTTGACCCGTGGGAACTGATCAACCCGCGCTCGGTCATCTCGGGCTCGACCGAGCTGGAGCTGCGCGAGACGCGGCACCTGCACCTGCGCCAGTCCGCCATGAAGGCCGAGCTGGAAGCCTGGATCGACAGCAAGACCGACTGGCCGGTGCTGACCACCTCGATCGCCAAGAAGTGGCTCAATGATGGCGAGGGTCTGCAGGACCGCGGCATCACCCGCGATCTGCACTGGGGCGTTCCGGTGCAATATGAGGGCGCGCCCTGGACCGGCATGGAAGGCAAGGTCTTCTACGTCTGGTTCGATGCGCCGATCGAATACATCGCCTGTGCCCAGGAATGGGTGGACGCGGGCAAGGGAACCGATTGGGAACGCTGGTGGCGCACCGACAAGGGCGCCGAGGACGTGACCTATACCCAGTTCATGGGCAAGGACAACGTGCCCTTCCATACCCTGTCCTTCCCGGTGACGATCCTTGGTTCGGGCGAGCCGTGGAAGCTGGTCGATTACATCAAGTCGTTCAACTACCTGAACTATGATGGGGGCCAGTTCAGCACCTCGCGCGGGCGGGGGGTGTTCATGGATCAGGCGCTGTCGATCCTGCCGGCGGATTACTGGCGCTGGTGGCTGCTGTCCCATGCGCCTGAATCGGCCGACAGCGAATTCACCTGGGAAAACTTCCAGGCCTCGGTGAACAAGGATCTGGCCGATGTGCTGGGCAACCTCTTCAGCCGCGTGACGAAGTTCTGCCGCTCCAAGTTTGGCGAGGCGGTCCCGGCCGGTGGCACCACGGGTGAGCGCGAGGCAGAGCTGGTGGCCGAGCTGGAAACCCGCGTGCGCGCCTATGAGGCCGCGATGGACGCGATGGAGGTGCGCAAATCCGCCATCGAGTTGCGGGCGATCTGGGTTGCGGGCAACGAATACCTGCAATCCGCCGCGCCCTGGACGGTCGTCAAGACCGACCCGGCCCGCGCCGAGGCGCAGATCCGGCTCGCGCTGAACCTGATCCGGCTTTATGCCGTGCTGTCGCGCCCGTTCATCCCGGATGCGGCGACCAGCACCATGGCGGCGATGGGCTGCGACGACTGGACCTGGCCGGGCAGCATTGCCGAGGCCTTGCAGGTGCTGCCGCCGGGCCATGCCTTCCAGACCCCCGACGTGCTGTTCCGCAAGATCACCGACGAGGAGCGGGCCGAATGGCAGACCCGGTTCGCCGGGCGCCGTGACTGACGGTGCAGGCTGCGGCAATCCGACCTGCCGCAGGCGCGAATGGAAATTGCTGCGAGGCGCAAGCCTCGCCAACCTTGCCCAGGCCGGACTGGCTTCGTGATCGGGAAGAGGCGCGGCGATCATGGCCTCTGACCATCTGACCAGGCTTGTTCTGCCCGAGCCGCTTGCAGCCGACGCGGGCAGGGCGCGGCTGGTCATGACCGCGCCAGCCCCCCATATCGTGGCCGTGCGCGGGCCAGCTGTGGCTTTCGCCTGCGGTGGTGCGCTGCCTGTGAGCGACGATGCGCTGATCGCTGCCCCTGATTGTCTTGCAGTGACCCTCTAGGTGCAGGCGCATCTGTCCGCGACCCGTTTTCGGGCCATCGCGCCGGATCCCCTGCAGGGTGTGTCCGACTGATGCCGGCGCAGTTGACTGGAGGGCCGCTGGCGGCTCCGGTGGCGCCGTAGGTTCTGGACCG
Source organism: Roseovarius sp. UBA6217 (assembly GCA_002421985.1). Taxonomy (GTDB): domain Bacteria; phylum Pseudomonadota; class Alphaproteobacteria; order Rhodobacterales; family Rhodobacteraceae; genus Roseovarius. The sequence continues at coordinate 95,414 of DISF01000103.1, forward strand.
TATGGTCGACGTGCGCGGGCGCATCCCCGATGGCGGGCCCCTGCTGCCCGCCCGATACCCCGCGCCGGCCGATCCACCAGCCCGCGCCGGGGCGGCGCCGCTGCAAGCCGGTCGCGCCATCGTCTTGCGCAGGATGCGCTGATTGACACGCCCCTGCTCATGGCGACCGCGTTTGCGGCGATCAGTTGGACCGTTGTGAAGAACCGGGGGGCCGTTCTGACGCTGGCCTGCCTGTGGGTCAACCGGCGCCTGTCTGACTGCCCTGAGCCCCAGCAGGTGGTGCTGGAGCTGATCGTCGGGACACTCGATCGCGAGATACGGGGCACCGTGCCGGGTGATCCTGCCCGGTTCGGCTGGCTGATCCGCACCTTGCTGCCGCTCGTTCTGGCCGCGAGCTGGGCCCCGCTAGTGCCGGGCGTCGAGCCGCCGACGGCGCGTCTGGGAACCGACGCTGGGCCGGCCTTCATCATCTTTGCCGCCGGGATCGGCTGGGTCATCCGGGCGCAGGGGGGGCGGCTGGTTGCCAGCTTTGCCCGGCCCAGCTGGGTGATGAACCCGCTGAACCTTGTCGAGCAGATCACGCGGGATTGCTCGTTGACGGTGCGCCTCTTTGGCAATGTCACGAGCGGGGTCTTCGGTGTCGGCATCGTTCTGTTACTGGCCAGGCTTTTGTTGCCCATTCCGCTGATGGCGCTGGTTCTGCTGACCGGCGCTGGTCAGGCTATATCTTTGCCACCCTTGCGCTGGTGTTGATCGGCTTTGCCGCGATCGCCGCCGCTCCGCCGGGCGCCGCGACCGAAGAGAGCGGCATCGTTCTGTCGCTGGCCGACGGGCTGGTGCGGGTTGCCGGTCTGCCGGGGGCCGAGCTGAACGGGGTGCCGGACTTTCCCACCGGCGCGCGGCGTTGTACTCTCGCTTGCAGAAGACGCCCTCAACGGCGTGTTCCTTGGTCCACTCAATGGCATCGCTGCCGGTGCCGCGGCGTTGCGCTGCGGCGTCGGTCGAGGCGGCGCTGCTGGGACGCGTGCCGGATCCGCTGAGGCCCCGCTCGACGGCGCGCCCGCGTCATACCCTGACGCCCGCCCACCGAACGCCCCGCCCCCGCGATCATCGCGCGCGATCTTGCCGGATAACCGATGGTGACCGGGCTTCTGGTCGTCAATGCCATGGCCGGGGCCAGCGCGCGCTGATCGTTGGCGAGCGTCAGACCGGCAGGACCTCGATCGCGGTCGATGCGTTGATCACCCAGTCCTTGCGCGGCACGGTCTGCATCAAGGTCGCCATCGGTCAGCGCATGTCGGTGGTGCCCCGCCATGGCCGGGCCGACTGCGTGATCGCCGTGGTGACCCCCGCGGCCGACCAGCCGGGCCTGCGCTGGCTGGCGCCGCTCTCGGCCCCCAGCATGGCGGCATGGTTCCGCGACCTGGGCGATCATGGGCTGATCGTCTGTGACGACCTGACCAAACATGCCGCGACCGGCCGGAAACTTGCGCTGCTGGCGCGTCAGCCTAGGGGGCGCGAGGCTGATCCGGGCGACATCTTCTATCTGCATGCAAGTCTGCGGGAACGGTCGGGCAAGCTGTCGGCGGCGCTTGGCGGAGGCTTGATCACTGCCTTGCCCGTGGCAGAGATCGACGCAGGCAACCTGTTGGCCCATGTCCCGACCCATTCGATTTCGGTTCCCGATGGGCAGATCGTCACCTCTGCCACGCTGTTCGCCGCGAACCAGCGCCCGGCGGTGGATGTGCGGCTGTCGGTCAGCCAGGGTGGCGGCAAGGCGCAGCCCGGCGCGCTGAAGGCGGTCGCCGGACGGCTGCGGCTGGACCATGTGCAATATCTGGAAATGAAGATATTCCCGCATTTTGCGGCTTGGGCGATGGGACCCGACCGGCACGGGGGGCGGCCATCGTGCAGCTGCTGGCCCGGGACCGCTTCGCGCCGCCGCCCTTGCGATCCCGCGCTGGGGGCGCATGACGCAGCGCGCCGGGGACATCCCGCGCCGTCTGGTCGGCATCGAGGATCTGACCGAGGTGGTTGGCGCACTGCGCGCCATTGCCTCGGGTCATGTGGCGGGCGCGCGCGGGGCATTGGCGGCGATCCTGTCCGATCAGGCGCAGACCGGCGCGGCGCTGGACAGGCTGGCGGTGGTGCGTCCTGCGATGTCCCAAGGGGCTGGGAGGATCGGTGCGGCGCAGGGCCTTTGTGGCGGCGGCTGCCCCGGCGCTTGATCCGTTTTGATCGTCGGGCAGCGGACGGCGGCCATGTTGGACGGGGCAGGGCTGTCCGTGCTGTTCACCGCCGATCTGCCAGCCTCGCCCGCGCAGGTGCAAGGCCTTGCCAGCCGGCTGACCGACACCCTGCTGGCCGAGGCCCCGCGCTTTCCCGGCCCGATCCGCACGTTGTCGGGGCAGGACAGCCTTGGGCAGCCGGTCGCGCTGCGCCGGATCTGGCCTCCCGAACCGGCAGGCCAGCCGCGGACAAGGGCTGCGCCGCTGACGACGCTGCCCCGCGCCGGGCTGGTCGAGGCGCTGCTTGCCGAGCGGCTGTTCGCCGCCCTGGCCCGCACGGTGATGGAGGGGCTGCGCGCCGAAACTCAGGCGCGGGTCGAGGCGATGGCGCGCGCCAGCAGCAATCTCGAGGCGCGCCGCGCCGAGATGCAGCACATTTTCCGCGAGGCGCGGCAGGACCAGATGACGACCGGGCTGACCGCAGGCCGGGAACCTCTGGCTTGACGGGCGGGGCGGCGGCGGAAACACTGGCCGGACCTTCCCTTGACCCCAGGCGCCGGACCATGCCCGATCCTGTCCCGTTCGACATTCCCGAAGATGGCAAGCTGGCCCACAACATCACCCATTTCGCCCGCGCCCTGCGCAAGGCCGGTCTGCCGGTCGGGCCGGGCCGCACGCTGACCGCGATCGAGGCGGTGGCGGCGGCCGGGTTCACCCGCAAGGCCGATTTCTACTGGGCACTGCACGCGGTCTTCGTCAACCGGCCCGAACAGCGGCTGGTGTTCGATCAGGTGTTCCGGCTGTTCTGGCGCGATCCGCGTTACATGGAACACATGATGTCGCTGATGCTGCCCGCCATCCGCGGCGTCCAGGAGGAAACCGCCGCTGCCTCGGCCGCCCGCCGCGCGGCCGAGGCGCTGCTGGACGGGGCAGAGCCACCCGCGCGCCCTGAAAGCCCCGAGCCCGAGGAGGAGGTTCGCATCGAGGTGGATGCCAGCCAGACTGCCTCGGCTGCCGAGCGGTTGCGCACGCTGGACTTCGAGCAGATGACCACCGCCGAAGTGGCCGAGGCGCGGAGGATGCTGGCGCGCCTTGCCCTGCCGGTCAAGCCGCTGCCGACCCGGCGCCTGCGGGCGGATGCGGCCGGGCGTTACCCCGACTGGCGGCGTAGCCTGCGGGCGGCGGTGCGCCATGGCGGGGAAATCCCGCGCATCGCCCGGCGCAACCGCGCCACGCGCTGGCCCGATCTGGTGGTGATCTGCGATATTTCCGGGTCCATGTCACAATATTCCCGCATGGTGCTGCATTTCGTCCATGCAGTGGCGAACCGGCAAGGGCAGGGCTGGGCGCGGGTCCACGCCTTTACCTTTGGCACCCGGCTGACCAACATCACCCGCCATCTGAAACAGCGCGATGTGGATGCCGCCTTGCGTGCCGCAGGGGCCGAGGCGCAGGATTGGCAGGGCGGCACCCGGATCGGGGCTTGTCTGCACGCCTTCAACCGCGACTGGTCGCGGCGGGTCTTGTCGCGCGGGGCGGTGGTGCTGCTGATCACCGACGGACTTGATCGCGACGACACCGCCCAGCTGGGGCGCGAGATGGAGCGTCTGCACCTGTCGGCGCGGCGGCTGATCTGGCTGAACCCCTTGCTGCGCTGGGACGGGTTTGCCCCGCGCGCGCGCGGCATTGCCGCGATGCTCCCCCATGTCGATGCCTTTCGCGCAGCGCATTCCGTTGCCTCGCTTGCCGCGCTGGCGCAGGCGGTGTCCGACCCGTCGGACCATGGCGAAAAGGACCGGCTGATGGCGCTTTTGCGGGGCTGAGCGTCCCCGCCGGGCAGGTGGCGCCCGCTCGGACCGCTGGAGGGGCTTCGCGCCCCTCCAGACCACCCCGCGGGGTATTTGGAAAAAGGCAAAGCGGGGCTAGCGAAGGGCCCGCAGGCGCTGGCGCAGATCCCATTCCAGGGTCATGCGTTCCTCGGGGGTCAGAAAGGCGCCCAGCTCTACCTCGCGAGGGCCACCGGACAGGGTCAGATAGTGCGGCACGGGCCCGCCGGCCTCATGGCGGTTGACGCGCACCCAATGCGGGTTCGCCTCCCATTTCTGGTGCTGTTTGCGCGGGCCGGTGCGGGTCAGGGTGATGTGATCGGGGGACAGGACCAGTTCCTCGATGATCTCGCGGTCGGCCCAGGACCGGTGCAGCGCCCACCAGAGCGCCGCCATGGCCGCCGCAAGGAACGGCAGCAGGCCCCAGAAGATCGGCGTTGCCAGCACGGCCATCAGCGGCGTCGCGATCAGCACGGCGGTGCCGCCGACGAACCAGACGAACCCGTTTGGCCCAAGCGAGCGGTGCGGCCACAGGCGCAAGGTGTCGGGGCTGTCGGTCGTTGCCGGGGTCCAGGAATAGGGCATGATCGCGGTCACTTGGAAATGTCAGAGCGGACGTTCGCCCAGATCCTCGTAAAAGCGCAAGAGATAGCCGTCGGGATCGGCAACGATGAATTGCCGGCTGCCGCTTGCGCGATCACCGACGCGATACCAGCGATCCTCGGGCGGCAGATGCAGGGGGACATTGGCCGCCGCCAGCTGGGGCGCGACAGAGCGGGCGCGGATTTGCAGGTTCACCCCGCGGCCAAAGGGGCGGTCGCCTGCGCGCAGGCTTGGGTCGAAGTCGCGCCCGAGCCCCAGCTGGTCCAGCATCAGGTCCGCCCCCTCGCGCTCCAGATAGGCAAAGCCCTCCTCGGGCCGGGCATACCGTGGGGCAAAGCCCAGGAGGTCGCAATAGAACCGCAGGCTGGCGCCAATATCGGTGACGCAAAGTTCGGGCACCATCGCAGTGGCCATCGGAGCATCCTCAAAGCAAAAGGCCCCGGTTTCCCGGGGCCTTTCGGATCAGTGGGCGTGGCCCTTGTCCCAGTCGGACTGCTTCGGCAGTTGCTCGAAGGTGTGCTCCGGCGGGGGCGACGGCAGGGTCCATTCCAGCGTGTCGGCGTATTCGTTCCAGTAGTTCGCGCGGGCTTCGCGCTTGCCCCACAGCAGGGCGTAGAAGATGATGCCGATGAACAGCAGGAACGAGGCGAAGGAGATGAACGCGCCGATCGACGAGATGTGGTTCCAGTAGGCGAAAGCCTCGGGGTAGTCGATGTAGCGGCGCGGCATGCCCTGACGGCCCAGGAAGTGCTGCGGGAAGAAGGTCAGGTTTGCACCGATGAACATCATCCAGAAGTGGATCTTGGCGCCGAATTCCCAGTACTGCTTGCCCGACATCTTGCCGAACCAGTAGTAGATGCCGGCAAAGATCGCAAACACCGCGCCCAGCGACATCACATAGTGGAAGTGCGCCACGACATAGTAGGTGTCATGATAGGCCCGGTCGATGCCGGCCTGCGACAGCACGATCCCGGTCACGCCACCCACGGTGAACAGGAACAGGAAGCCGAAGGCCCAGAGCATCGGCGCCTCGAAGCTGATCGAGCCGCGCCACATGGTGGCGATCCAGCTGAACACCTTCACGCCGGTCGGAACCGCGATGACCATGGTGGCCAGCATGAAGTAGGACTGCTGGGTCAGCGACATGCCGACGGTGTACATGTGGTGCGCCCACACGACAAAGCCCAGCACGCCGATGGCGACCATCGCATAGACCATCGGCAGGTAGCCGAACACCGGCTTGCGGCTGAA
>DISF01000099.1:0-130 GCA_002421985.1 Roseovarius sp. UBA6217
GCCCGCGACCTTGGCATGGGCGCGATTGCCCACCTGCCCGGCCTGCGCCGCGGCTTTATCCGCGAGGCGGCGGGGCTCACCGGCGAGTTGCCCGCGCTGATGAAAGGGTGACGGGCCGCGCGGCGCGTCA
>DISF01000099.1:199-3391 GCA_002421985.1 Roseovarius sp. UBA6217
CCTTGATTCCGCGCGGGGGGCAAGAGGCAAACGTCCGCAACAGACCAGTCTCGCCTGCGCCCCGGATATCGCCCCCCTTGCCGTATCGCCGCACCGGTGCCACGCGCCTATTCCCTCAGCCGCGCTTTGCCCCTATGTCAGGGCCATGATGCTGCGCGCCCTGTTTCTTGCCCTTGCCCTTGCCCTGCCCTTCGCCGCCGCCCCGGCGCGGGCGGATTGCGTGGTGCTGCTGCACGGGCTGGCGCGCTCTGACGCGTCTTTCCTCGTGATGGAAGAGGCGCTTGAGGCGCGCGGGTTTGATACCTACCGCCCTGATTACCCCTCGACCGAGGACCGCATCGCGCGGCTGGCCAGCGATATCCTGCCCTTTGCCTTTCGCGTCTGCGGCGACACCACGACCCATGTCGTCACCCATTCGATGGGCGGCATCCTGCTGCGCGTCTGGCTCACCGAAAACCGCCCCGCCAATCTTGGCCGCGTGGTCATGCTCGCGCCGCCCAATCACGGCAGCGAGCTGGTGGACGAGCTGGGCGGGCTGGAGCTGTTTGAGTGGCTCAACGGCCCGGCGGGAACGCAGCTTCGGACCGGGTTGGCGGGCTTGCCCGAAACCCTGCCGCCGGTGGATTTCGAACTGGGGGTGATCGCTGGCAACCGCTCGCTCAACCCGTATTTCTCCTCGCTGATCGACGGGCCGGACGATGGCAAGGTCTCGGTCGCCTCGACGCGGGTCGCGGGCATGGCCGATCACATCACACTGCCGGTGACGCATACCTTCATGATGAACAACCCGCTGGTGATCGCGCAGGTCGAGCATTTCCTCGCACATGGCAGATTCGATCACGATCTGACATTCGCCGACGTGATCTTCGGGCGTGCCGGGGAATGAGCCGGGTCGAGATTACGCTAGAAGGGGCGGAATTCCTGTGGCCCGATGATGCCGCCTCTGGCCCCGGCCCCGGCACGCTCACGATCCGCGACGGCAGATTCGCCGAAGGCCCCGCCCCGCGCCGCGTCGATCTCACGGGGTTTCTGGTGCTGCCGGGCATGGTGGATGCGCATGGCGACGGGTTCGAGCATCACCTCGCCCCCCGGCGCGGCGCGCTCACCGACCCCGCAACCGGCCTGCCCGCCGCCGAGGCAGAGCTTGCGGCCAGCGGCGTCACCACCGCCATGCTGGCGCAATTCCTCAGTTGGGAGGGAGGGATGCGCGGGCCGGAATTTGCCGCGCGCCTGCTTGCCGCGCTCGAGCGGGTGCGCGACAGCCTCGCCACCGATCTGCGCGTGCAGTTGCGGCTTGAAACCACCTGCCTCGATCTCTACCCCGCGCTCGGCGATATGGTGGCGCGGCACGGTATCGGCTATGTCGTGTTCAACGATCACGTCCCCCACGCGGCGCTGGCGGCAGGCAAACGGCCGCCGCGCCTTACCGGGCAGGCGCTCAAGGCCGGGCGCAGCCCGGAGGCGCATCTTGCCCTGCTGCATCGCCTGCACGGCAATCTGGCGCGGGTTCCCGCCGCGCTCGATGCGCTGGCCGCCGGGCTCGTGGCGCGGGGCGTGCGCCTTGGCAGCCATGACGACAGCACCGCCGCCGAGTGGCGCGCGGCCCATGCCCGAGGCAGCCGCATCGCCGAGTTTCCCGAGACGATGGCCGCGGCAGAGGCCGCCCGCGCGGCGGGCTGCGCGGTGGTGATGGGCGCGCCCAACCTCGTGCGCGGCGGCTCGCACAAGGGCAATGCCGGCGCGCGCGAGATGGTGGCCGCCGGGCTAGTGACCGCGCTCGCGTCGGATTACCACGCGCCCTCGCTCGCCCGCGCGGCCTTTGCCCTTGTGGATGAGGGGATCTGCGATCTCGGGGCCGCCTGGCATCTGGTGTCGCGCGGCCCGGCGCTGATGCTGGGGCTGGGCGATCGCGGCGCGTTGCGCGCGGGCCTGCGCGCCGACCTCACGTTGATCGAGCCGGTCAGTCGCCGCGTCATGGCCACGATCAGCGGCGGGCGGGTGAGCTATCTCACCGGCGCGGCCGCGGCGCGGTTCATGGGCGGGGCGCGGGGGCGTGCAAGCGCGCCTTGAGTCCGGGCATGGGAAACCTGGTATCAGTCCCGCGCCTCACAAATCCACCATCACCTGCCCGTTGAGCCCGAACACCCGCCGCGCGCCGCCATAGGGCACAAGGCGCCCCTCCCGCCGCTGGCCCGGCTCGAAACGCACGGCGGTGCCTGCGGGGATGTCCAACCGCTGCCCGCGCGCGGCGGCACGATCAAAGGACAGCCCCGGATTGGCCTCGGCAAAATGGTAATGGCTGCCCACCTGCGCGGGGCGGTCACCGGTATTGGCGACCATCAGAACGGTCACCGGCGCGCCTGCGTTCAGCGTGATCTCGCCCTCGGCGGGAAATTTTTCATCCCGGATGATCACATTTCCGCTCGGCTTTGGTGGGCGCGCCTCGCGCGCGGCGCGGGCGACCTCATCGAGAAAACGCTGCTGTCGTTTGGTGGTCATGGCTCTTGCTGAAATCTGATCCGGCTCTCGGGGCACCATAGCCGAATTTTCCGACAAAAATATCGGGGCGGGCCAGATTAAAGAGATCGGCAACGCGACCGGGCTGCCCCAGGGGGTGGGGTGGTCCGTCTGGTTGTGAGGTCGGTTTACCGGCACGACCCTATTCGAACGCGGCTTGATAGAGCGCATACCCCGGCAGGATCATTGCCATAATCCAGTCGAACCACATGATGCCGGGTTCAGGCCACCAGTCCAGGTGTCGCGCGAGCAACATGAACCAGATTTGCATTCCCGGCAGAAAGGCGGTGACGGGCGCGGCCAAGAGCCTGCGGATCATGATTGCGAACGCGACCATTTCGATATCCATTTGCCAACCGCCTACCCCATACCGGCAAACTGCCCGAGGACAAGGAACAGCGGCCAGAGCGGTGCTATCATCAGGATGATCCACCAAGGCTGTCCGGTGAAAAGCATGACCACAGCGATGATGATCGCAACAATCCCATAAATCCTGAGCACGGCTCGGGTCGTTGCCTTGTTCGTTGCCTCAGCCGCGGCTTCTTCTTCCGCGCGCATCTTACTGAACTCGATCTCCCGAAGCACCGCTTCCGTCGGTTGATCGTCATCGTCTGGTTCATCATTGAGCATGCTTCGACGCTATGCGCCGAGGTCACGTCCGTCAAGGTGGTGTAA
>DISF01000037.1 GCA_002421985.1 Roseovarius sp. UBA6217
GATCTGCGCGCCTCCGTCTCGCTCATTCTCGCGGGGCTGGCGGCGGAGGGCGAAACCACCGTCAGCCGCGTCTACCACCTTGATCGCGGCTATGAGAGCGTGGAACAGAAACTCGGTGCCGTGGGCGCGAAAATCGAGAGGATCACCGGCCAATGACCGAAGACGCCAGATTCGAGGACGGGCGCGAAACCCCGCTCAACCTCGCCGCCTTCGACCCCGATGACCTCGCGGTGATCTCGGCGCTGGCGCAGGACGCGGTGTTTCCCGCCACCGAAATGCGCTGGCAAAAGCGCCGCCACCGTTTCGCGATCCTGCTCAACCGTTTCCGCTGGGAGGATGCAGGCCGCGACCGCCACGGGCCGGAACGCGCGCAGGCGCTTCTGGTGGTGGATAACGTGCTCGGCGTGGCCAGCCTCGGGCTTGACCGCGACGACCCCGACACGGTGCTGTCGCTCCTGTCGGTGACGTTCGAGCCGGGAGAGGAGGGCGCGGGCCACCTGATCCTGACGCTGGCGGGCGACGGCGCGATCCGGCTCGAGATCGAGGCACTCGAGGTCACGCTGCGCGATGTCACCCGCCCCTACCGCGCGCCCTCGGGCAAGGTGCCCCGCCACGACATCTGAGCGCAGGGGGGGAGCCGGGTATTTTTGCCAGTAAGAAACCCCGGACTTGAGACGCGACCCCGCAGCCGCTATCTGCCTCGGGGAAAAGGACTTGCCCATGCCCATCACCCTTGACGCGACGCAGCCCGATTTCGAGGCGCAATTCACCGCGCTGCTCTCGGCCAAGCGCGAGGACAGCCCGGACGTGGACGAGATCGTGGCCGGGATCATCGCCGATGTGCGCGCGCGCGGCGATGCGGCCCTGATCGAGTTGACCGAGCGCTTTGACCGGGTGGCACTCACCCCCGAAACCCTGCGCTTTTCGGACGCGGAGATCGACGCGCTGATCGCTCAGGTGCCGCAGGCCGAGCGTGACGCGCTCGATCTGGCCGCCGCGCGCATCCGCGCCTATCACGCCCGCCAGATGCCCGAGGATGCAAGCTGGACCGAGGCAAGCGGCGCGATGCTGGGCTGGCGCTGGGGGCCGGTTTCGGCGGCGGGGCTTTACGTGCCCGGCGGGCTGGCCTCTTACCCGTCCTCGGTGCTGATGAACGCCATTCCCGCCAAGGTGGCCGGGGTGAAGCGCCTCGCCGTGACCGTGCCCACGCCCGAGGGCGTGGCCAATCCGCTGGTGCTGCTGGCGGCGCGCATCTCGGGGGTGGACGAGGTGTATCGCGTGGGCGGCGCACAGGCCATCGCGGCGCTGGCCTACGGCACCGAGAGTATCGCCCCGGTGGACAAGATCACCGGGCCGGGCAACGCCTTTGTGGCGGCCGCCAAGCGGCGGGTGTTTGGCCGCGTGGGGATCGACATGATCGCGGGGCCGTCCGAAATATTGGTCATCGCCGACAAGGGGCAAAACGCCGACTGGATCGCGCTCGACATGCTCAGCCAGGCCGAGCATGACACAAGCGCGCAGGCGATCCTCATCACCGATGATGCAGGGCTGGCGCAAGACGTGGCCGCCGCCATCGCGGCGCGGCTGGAAACACTGGCGCGGCGCGAGATCGCGGGGGCAAGCTGGCGCGATTACGGCGCGATCATCACCGTGCCGGACCTCGGCACCGCCGCGCGGCTCTCGAACCGCATCGCGCCGGAGCATCTGGAATTATGCGTGGCCGATCCCGACGCGCTGAGCNNCGCTCGGCGCGGTTCTCGTCGGGCCTGTCGGTGATGGATTTCCTCAAGCGCACCACGCTCGCGCGGATGACCCCCGAGGCGCTCGCCGCCATCGGCCCCGCCGCCGAGACGCTGGCCCGCGCCGAAAGCCTTGAGGCGCATGGCCTGTCGGTGCGCGCGCGGCTCGATCATCTCAACCGGCGCGCCAGCGATCCGCCGCCGATCCCCCCGGAATGAGCCCTTTCACCCGTGCCGCACCCTCACTATAACGTCCCATGGCCCCGGGGCACCCCGAGTCGCGGGGCCTTTCATGTGTGGGGCAACAGGATACCGGCGCAAATGTCGATTTTTGACAGAATCCCGAGCTTTTTCTCGTCGGACATGGCGATTGATCTCGGCACTGCCAACACACTTGTCTATGTCAAGGGGCGCGGCATCATCCTGTCGGAGCCCTCGGTCGTGGCCTATCACGTCAAGGACGGGGTCAAGCGCGTGCTCGCCGTAGGCGAGGATGCCAAGCTCATGCTGGGCCGCACGCCCGGCAGCATCGAGGCGATCCGGCCCATGCGTGAGGGCGTGATCGCCGATTTCGACACCGCCGAGGCGATGATAAAACACTTCATCCGCAAGGTGCACAAACGCTCGACCTTCTCCAAGCCCAAGATCATCGTCTGCGTGCCCCACGGGGCCACCCCGGTGGAAAAACGCGCCATCCGCCAGTCGGTGCTCTCGGCGGGGGCGCGGCGCGCGGGTCTCATCGCGGAACCCATTGCCGCGGCCATCGGCGCGGGGATGCCGATCACCGATCCCACCGGCTCGATGGTCGTCGATATCGGCGGCGGCACCACCGAGGTGGCGGTGCTGTCGCTTGGCGATATCGTCTATGCGCGGTCGGTCCGGGTGGGCGGCGACCGCATGGACGAGGCGATCATCAACTACCTGCGCCGCCAGCAGAACCTTCTGGTGGGCGAATCCACCGCCGAGCGGATCAAGACCACCATCGGCACCGCGCGAATGCCCGATGACGGGCGCGGCACCTCGATCCGGGTGCGCGGGCGCGACCTCTTGAACGGCGTGCCCAAGGAAATCGAGGTCAGTCAAGCGCAGATCGCCGAGGCGCTGGCCGAACCGGTGCAGCAGATCACCGAGGCCGTGATGACCGCGCTGGAAACCACGCCGCCGGACCTTGCCGCTGATATCGTTGATCGCGGCGTGATGCTCACAGGGGGCGGCGCGCTTCTGGGCGATCTCGATCTGGCGCTGCGCGAGCAGACCGGGCTTGCGGTCTCGATCGCCGAGGACAGCCTCAACTGCGTGGCCTTGGGCACCGGCAAGGCGCTCGAATTCGAGAAACAGTTGCGCCACGCGATTGACTACGACAGCTAAGAGGCCCACCTTTTAACGCCAAAAGGGGTTACCAGTGGCCAGCGACCGTGGACAAAGCGACGATTACCGGGGTCCGTTGCGGCGCCTGCTTCTCGGCGTGCTGGTGATCTGCCTCATCGGCCTGTTCCTTGTCTGGCGCATCGACAGCCCGCGCGTGGAGCGGTTTCGCGCGCAGGTGGTGGACCGGGTCGTGCCACCGATGGATTGGGCCATGGCCCCGGTCACCGGCGCGGTCAATATCCTGCGCGATTTCCAATCCTACCAGCGGATGTATCAAAAGAACCAGGAATTGCGCCGCGAATTGCAACAGATGAAGGCATGGCGCGAGGCGGCGCTGCAACTGGAGCAGGAAAACGCCCGCCTGCTCGATCTCAACAACGTGCAGCTCGATCCGCGGCTGACCTATGTCACCGGCGTGGTGATGGCCGATAGCGGCTCGCCGTTCCGGCAATCGGTGATCCTCAACGTGGGCGGGCGCGACGGCATCATGGAGGGCTGGGCGGCGATGGACGGGCTTGGCCTTGTCGGGCGCATCTCGGGGCTGGGGCGAAATACCGCGCGGGTGATCCTGCTCACCGACACGTCAAGCCGGGTGCCGGTGACGATCCAGCCCTCGGGCCAGCGCGCGCTGGTCATCGGCGACAATTCCCCCGCGCCGATCCTCGATTTCATCGAAGACCCCGATCAGGTCCGCCCCGGCGACCGGGTGCTGAGTTCGGGCGATGGCGGGGTGTTCCCGGCGGGGCTCATGGTGGGGCAGGTGGTGGCCGATCCCGGCGGGCGGATGCGCGTGCGCATCGCCGCCGATTACGAGCGGCTCGAATTCCTGCGCGTGCTGCGCAGCTATGACATCGAGCGCATCGAAGGGCCGGGCAGCCTGATCGCGCCCGAGACCGCCCCGCCCCCCGCCCCCCCCCTGCCACAGGCGGCGGCGGAGGCCGGCAATGGCTGATCGCGGCGCGCTTCACCTGTGGCTCATGCACGCGCTCTTTGCCGGGCTGGCGGGCGCGCTGATCTTTGCGCGGCTTCTGCCGCTCGACACCTGGCCGCCGGGCTGGGCGGGGCCGGATCTGTTTGTTGCACTGGCCTGCGCCTGGGCGGTGCGGCGGCCGGATTACGTGCCGCCGCTTCTGGTGGCGGGGCTGGCGCTGCTGATGGATTTGCTGTTCCAGCGCCCCCCCGGTCTCTGGGCGGCGCTGACGCTCATCGGCATCGAGGCGCTGCGCCGCCGCGCGCCCGCCCTGCGCGACCGCACCTTTCTTGCCGATTGGGCGGCGGTCGCGGGCACGCTGGTGGCGATGACGCTCGGCTATCGGCTGGTGCTGGGGGTGCTCTTCGTCGATCAGCCCGCCCTCGGGCTCAGCCTGACACAGCTTCTCTCGACGCTCGCCGCCTATCCGCTGGTGGCGGCGCTGTCGCATTTCCTCCTCGGGGTGCGCAAGCGCGCCCCCGGCGATCTGGCGGCAGCGAGGTCATTGACATGAGACGCCCCGCCCGCGACCGCGCCGAAAGCCAGCGCCGCCTGACCCGGCGCGCCCTCGTCATCGGCGGCGCGCAGGTTGCCGTGCTTGGCACGCTCCTGTTCCGGATGCGCCACCTTCAGGTCGATCAGGCGGACGAATTCCGCCTGCTCGCCGATGAAAACCGCATCAACCTTCAGCTTCTCGCCCCCGCCCGTGGCCGCATCTTCGATCGCGAGGGGCGCATCATCGCCGAGAACGTGCCCAGCTACCGCATCACCATCACCCGCGAGCAGGCGGGCGATGCCGACGAGGTGCTGGCCCGCCTTGCCCGGCTTATCACGCTCGAAGAGGGCACGCTGGAAAAGGCCCGGCGCGAATTGGCCGAGTTGCGCAGCGATACGCCCGTCACCGTGGCCGATCGCGTCGACTGGGAAGCGATCTCGCGCGTTGCCGTGAACGCCCCCGCCCTGCCCGGCGTCACCCCCGAGGTGGGGCTGTCGCGCCGCTATCCGCTCGGCGCGGCCTATGCCCATACCATCGGCTATGTCGGGGCCGTCAGCGCGCGCGACATCGAGCGGCTCGACGCGCCCGAGGCGCTGTTGCGCCTGCCGCGGTTCCAGATCGGCAAGATCGGGCTGGAATCCCGCCTCGAGGATACGCTGCGCGGCAGTGCCGGCACCAGGCGCGTCGAGGTCAACGCCGCCGGGCGCATCATGCGAGAGCTGGAACGCGAGGAGGGCGTGCCCGGCGCGGATATCCAGATCACCTGCGACAACGCGCTTCAGACCTATGCCCATGCACGCCTGCGCGGCGAGGGGGCGGCGGCGGTCATGCTCGATTGCGACAGCGGCGATATCCTCGTCTGCGCGTCAAGCCCCGGCTACGATCCCAACCTCTTCGTGCGCGGCATCTCGTCCGCCGATTACCGCGCGCTGCTCGACGATCCGCTGCGCCCGCTGCCCAACAAGGCAGTCCAGGGCATCTACCCGCCCGGCTCGACCTTCAAGATGGTGACGGCGCTCGCGGCGCTCGACGCGGGCCTCATCGACTTCAACGAAACCGTTTACTGTCCGGGTTACAAGGAGGTCAGCGGGCGGCGCTTTCACTGCTGGAAACGCGGCGGGCACGGCAATGTCGATCTGCACCGCTCGCTGCGCGACAGTTGCGATGTCTATTACTACGAGCTGGCCATGCGCGTGGGCATCGAGGGCATTTCCGCGATGGCCGAACGGCTTGGCATCGGGGTGCAGTTCGATCTGCCAATGACCAGCGTGGCGCAGGGCCTGGCACCCTCGCGGCAATGGAAACTGGCCAATCGCGGCGAGCCGTGGATGGTCGGCGACAGCGCCAACACCTCCATCGGGCAGGGCTTCGTGCTGGCCTCGCCACTGCAACTCGCGGTAATGACGGCGCGGCTCGCCACCTCGCGCGCCATCATGCCACGGCTGGTGAAATCCATCGACGGCGTCGATCAGCCCTCGGGCCACGGCGAGTCGCTTGGCCTCAACGAAAACCACCTGCGCGAAATCCGTCGCGGCATGTTTGCGGTCACCAACAACCAGCGCGGCACCGCCTATCGCGCCCGCATCACGGAGGACGCGCTGCAAATGGCGGGCAAGACCGGCACCAGCCAGGTGCGCAACATCTCCGCCTCCGAGCGCGCGGATGGCGTACGCGCCAACACCGACCTGCCCCGCGAACAGCGCGACCACGCCCTTTTCGTGGCCTACGCCCCCTTCGATGCGCCCCGCTACGCGCTGTCGGTGGTGGTCGAACATGGCGGCGGCGGCTCCACCGCTGCGGCCCCCATCGCGCGAGATATCATGCTTCAGGCGCTCTATGGCGGCGATCCGCCGCTCACCTCCTACCCCGCCGCCGACCGCCCGCGCATCCGCGCCCTGCAAGAAGAGATGCGCCGCGAACGCGACCTTATCGGCACAGAGGCAAGCGACCGCGCATGAGCTATCTCGAACATACCGTCAAGACCGTCCCCAACGGCCCGCGAAAGATCCTGTATCTCAACTGGCCGCTGGCGATCCTTCTGGCCACCGTCGCCGCCATCGGCTTCCTGATGCTCTATTCGGTCGCCTCGGGCACGCTCTCGACATGGGCAGAGCCGCAGATGAAACGCTTTGCCCTCGGCTTTGCCGTGATGCTTGCGATCGCGATGGTGCCGATCTGGTTCTGGCGCAACATGTCGCTGCTGGCCTATCTCGGCTCGCTGGCGCTCTTGATCGCGGTGGCGCTGGTGGGCATCGAGGGCAAGGGCGCGCAGCGCTGGCTCGATCTCGGCGTGATGCGCCTGCAACCCTCTGAGCTGGTCAAAATCACCCTCGTGATGGTGCTTGCCGCCTATTACGACTGGCTGCCGATATCGCGGGTGTCCCGGCCTGTCTGGGTAATGATCCCGCTTGCGCTCATCCTCGCGCCGGTGGCGCTGGTGCTGCGCCAGCCCGATCTTGGCACCTCGATCCTGCTGGTGCTCGGCGGCGGCGCGATGATGTTCCTTGCGGGCGTCCACTGGGCCTATTTCGTCACCGTGATCGCGCTCGGGGTGGGGGGCGTCTTCACGGTTCTGGCCAGCCGCGGCACCGAGTGGCAATTGCTGGAAAACTACCAGTATCGCCGCATCGACACCTTCCTGAACCCCGAAAGCGACCCGCTCGGCGCGGGCTATCACATCACCCAGTCCAAGATCGCGCTCGGCTCGGGCGGCTGGACGGGGCGCGGCTTCATGCAGGGCACGCAATCGCGGCTCAACTTCCTGCCCGAGAAACACACCGATTTCATCTTCGTCACCCTGGCCGAGGAATTCGGCTTCATCGGCGCGGTGTCGCTTCTGGGGATTTACGCGCTCATCATCGTGTTCTGCGTGGTCTCCGCGCTTACCAACCGCGACCGCTTTGCATCGCTGCTGACGCTGGGGGTGGCGGTGGCCTTCTTTCTCTATTTCGCCGTCAACATGGCGATGGTGACGGGGCTGATGCCGGTGGTCGGCGTGCCGCTCCCGCTGGTAAGCTATGGCGGCTCGGCGATGCTGGTGCTGATGCTGGGCTTTGGCCTTGTCCAGAGCGCCCATGTCCACAAACCAAGGTAGATACATGCCCGCCAATATCCTCTTTGCCGCCGGTGACGCGCAATGGCAGGTCTACGAGCAACCGCTGCGCACCGCCTTGGGCCGCGCGGGCATCACCGCAACCCTCGCCACCGATCTGCCCCCCGCCGAGGTGGATTACATCGTCTATGCGCCGGGCAGCGCGGTGCAGGATTTCACCCCCTTCACCCGCGCCCGCGCCGTGCTCAACCTGTGGGCCGGGGTGGAAAAGATCACCGGCAACCCGACGCTGCATATCCCCCTCACCCGCATGGTCGATCACGGTCTGACCCAGGGCATGGTGGAATGGGTCACCGGCCATGTGCTGCGCCACCATCTCGGGATGGATACCCATATCCTGCATCAGGACGGTGTCTGGCGCCCCGAGGTGCCGCCCTTGGCCCATGATCGCCGGGTCAGCGTGCTGGGCCTTGGCCAACTGGGCAGCGCCTGCGCGCGGATGCTGGCAGACCTTGGCTTTGCCACCACCGGCTGGAGCCGCCGCCCAAAACAGATCGACGGGGTCCGCTGCCTCTCGGGCGAGGATGGCTTGCGCACGGCGCTCGCCTGCGCCGATATCCTCGTGCTTCTGCTGCCGCTCACGCCCGAGACCGAAAACCTGCTCGACGCGCGCCGCCTCGCGCTCTTGCCGCAAGGCGCGGTAATCGTGAACCCCGGTCGCGGCGCGCTCATCGACGACGCGGCGCTTCTCGCCGCTCTCGATAGCGGCCATCTTGGCCACGCCACGCTCGACGTGTTCCGCATCGAGCCGCTGCCAGCCGATCACCCTTTCTGGGCGCATCCCCGCGTCACGGTCACCCCCCATATCGCGTCAGAGACGCGCCCCGAGACGGCGGCGCAGGTCATCGCCGAAAACATCCGCCGCGGCGAGACGGGCGAGCCGCTCCTGCACGTGGTCGACCGCAGCGCGGGATACTAAGCCAACCGTCATCCTCGGGCCTGACCCGAGGATCTCTGACCGATCGAGCCCCCCATGCGCGGGGATGACGCGGGGCTTGCCGCTACCGCAATCGCGGCGGCTGATCGGGGTCCGATCCCGGCGGCTTGCGCGCGGGTGCCGCCGCCATCTCGGGCAGGTCGAACCGCAAACCGCACACCGCCATCCGAGCCAGCACCGGGTCGCTTGGCGCGAAAAACCCCACGTCGAGCGCCGCCGCCTCCAGCCCGGAAAACGCCAGCACCTCCGACACCGCCTGCGCCAGCGCGCCCTCGGCCCCCGGCACCGCGCCCACAAAGCCCAACAGATGCCCGCGCCCGCCGCCCTCGTAGCGCACGCCCACCAGCCACGCGGCGCGCGCCATCCCTGCCATCCCCGCCAGCCGCGCATCCAGCCCCTGCAAGACCACCTCCGGCAGCCCCCCCGGCACCGATATCTCCACCGGGCGCGCCGCCACCTCCTCGGGCCTCGCGGCCAGCACCTCCGCCAGCCACGCCACCGCCTCGGCAGGCAGCAGGATCGCCGAGGGCGCGACCCCAAGATTGAGCCCCAGCCCCATGCCCTGCTCCGCCAGCATCGCCGCCAGAACCCGCCCCGATAACGCGGCATAGGGCGCGGGGCCGCCCGCGAACGCCGCCAGCCGCGCCTCGCTGTCAAAGACCAGCACGCAGTCCCGCCCCTCGGGCGCGATCACCACCGGATCGATCCGGTCGCCCTCGGCCTCGGCCCTCAGCAACAGGCACAGCTCGCTCGCCGCCAGCCGCTCGTAGAACCGCAGCCGCGCGGCCTCGTCCTCGGGGGCGGCCTCCATCGCCGCATGGGCGGCATCAATCGCAGTCATCCCGGTCATTCCAGCACCTTTCGCACCGCGCCCCGCAACGCCGGGAGCACCTCATCCGCGAACCACCGGTTGCGCTTCAGCCACGCGGTATTGCGCCAAGACGGGTGCGGCAAGGCAAAGAGCCGCGGTGCATGGTCGCGCCAGCCGCGCACCACCTCGCTCACCCCCTTGCGCGTGCCAAGGTGATAGCGCTGCGCGTGCCCGCCCACCAGCACCGTGAGCGCCACCTCGCCCAGCTCCGCCATCACCCGCGCGTGCCATGTGCGCGCGCAGATTGCGGGCGGTGGCCGGTCGGCCCCCTTGGCGTCATAGCCCGGAAAACAGAATGCCATCGGCACGATCGCCACCCGGTCGCGGTCATAGAACGTGGCCTCGTCCAGCCCCAGCCAGCCGCGCAGCCGCGCGCCCGACGGATCATCGAAGGGCCGCCCCGAGACATGCACCCGCATCCCCGGTGCCTGCCCGGCAATCAGCAGCCGCGCCGTGGGCCGGAACCAGACCACCGGGCGCGGGGCGTGCCCGGTCTCGGTCGCGGCGAATCGCTCGGCACATAAACGACAAGACCCGATGTCGCGGACGAGCGGCGATCCGCGCGCGGAACCGGCCGGTTCACTCAAGCATCACCCCCGCCGCGCTCATCGCAGCCTCTGCCGCCGCGCGTGATCCGTCAAGGTCGATCGCCCGGCACAGATCGCGCCGAACGGTCACCGCATAGCCCAGCCTTGCCGCGTCAAGTGACGAGAATTGAACGCAAAAATCCGTGGCCAGCCCGACCATCACCAAGGCTGTGATGCCGCGCGTCTGAAGATAGCCGTCAAGCCCGGTCGCCGTTGTCCGGTCATTCTCGAAAAACGCCGAATAACTGTCTATTTCCAATGACATACCCTTGCGGATGATAAGCCCGGCACGGGCGGTATCCAGCCCGTCGTGAAACGCCGCCCCCCGGCTGCCCTGCACGCAATGATCCGGCCACAGCACCTGCGCGCCATACGCCATCTCCACCATGTCGAACGGCGCCTTGCCCGGATGCGATGACGCGAACGAGGAATGCGCCGCCGGGTGCCAATCCTGCGTGAGGATTATGTCTTTGAAATCATGCATTAAAATATTGATGCCGGGCACGATCTCATCACCGCCGGGCACCGCCAGCGCGCCTCCGGGGCAGAAATCGTTCTGAACGTCGATGATGACGAGCGCGGTTGTCATGGGCACATCTCCTGTCGCCGTCCCTGTCGCGCCATGGGTAAGCAGCACCGCCCGCGCCGTCAATGGCCGCAGGGCTTGCCCCGGCGCGGCCCAGCGCGTAAATCCCGCGCCATGTATCGGATCGCCGCGCTTTACCATTTCACCCGCTTCCCGGACCCCGGCGCCCTGCGCGCGCCGCTCCTGCGCCTGTGCGAGGAGGCGGATGTGCGCGGCACGCTCCTGCTGGCGCGCGAGGGAATTAACGGCACGATTTCCGGGCCTTGTGACGGGGTGGCCCGCGTGCTCGACCACCTGCGCGGCCTGCCGGGCTGTGCCGAGCTGGAGTGGAAGGACAGCCACAGCGCCACGCCGCCTTTCGGGCGGATGAAGGTGCGCGTGAAGCGCGAGATCGTGACGATGGGCGTAGCCAATGTCGATCCGCGCGCGCGCAGCGGGCATTATGTGGCCCCCGCCGACTGGAACGATCTGATCCGCGCGCCGGATGTTGCGGTGATCGACACGCGCAACGCCTACGAGGTCGCCATCGGCAGTTTTGAGGGCGCGATCGACCCCGGCACCGACAGCTTTCGTGCCTTCCCCGCATGGTGGCAGGCCAACCGGCACCGCTTTGCGGGCAAGCGCGTGGCGATGTTCTGCACCGGCGGGATTCGCTGCGAGAAATCAACGAATTACCTCCTCGGCGAGGGGGTGGAGAATGTTTATCACCTCAAGGGCGGCATCCTGAAATATCTCGAGGAGGTGCCCGCAAGCCAAAGCCTGTGGCGCGGGGCCTGCTTTGTCTTTGACGGGCGGGTGTCGGTCACCCACGGGCTGCGCCTCGGCCCCCATCTGCTCTGCCATGCCTGCCGCCGCCCGATCCTGCCCGAGGACCGCGCCCGCCCCGAATTCGAGCCGGGCGTTGCCTGTCATCACTGCGCCCACCAGACAAGCGCCGCCGACAAGGCCCGCTTTCGCGAACGCCAGAAGCAGATCGCCCTTGCCGATGCGCGCGGAGAGCGGCATATCCGCTGGATGGCCGAGGGTTGAAACCCCTGATTTTCCTTATAAAACCTCGAACACCTTGTCGCGCGCCGTGTGCCCGAGCACAAGCCTGAGCCGGGTTTTCGGCACCCCCAGCGCCTTGGCCAGAAGCACCTGCACCGCGGCATTGGCCTTGCCCGCATCGGGGGGCACGGTGACATAGGCGCGCAGGCTGTCCCCTTCTGCCACCAGCCGCGCCCGCGACGCCCGTGGCGTCACCCGCAGAGCGATGCGGCTGCCCGGTGCCGCCAGATGGCCAAGGTCCAGGCCCTTCATTACGCCAGATCCCTCCGCTTGGCGGGAATGCCATTATCGGCCGAGTTGCGCCAACATCAATAATTCCCCTTCAAATCAGAGCATTGCACGCCGCGTGCGCGATGTCGAGCACGCCGATTGATCGCGCCCGGCCTATCCGGCATCCGCCTCCTCCTCGGCAGGGCGCACAAGGCTGATCTCGCCCGCCGCCTCAAGCCGCCGCACCGCGTTGACGATTTCGGTCTGCGCCGCCTCGGCCTCGCGCGGGCGGACGCGCCCGCGCTCCGCGATCTCCTCGCGCAGCGCCTCGGCCAGGCGCTTGGATATGTTCGAGAGCAGGAACTCCGCCACCGGGGCAAGCGCGTCATCCTGCGCCCCGGCCAGCGCGGTAACCAGAACCGCCTGATCCACTTCACGCAGGATACGCGGCACATCGACCGGTTTCACGCGGTCGGGCAGGTGAACAAAAGTAAAGATCGCCCGCCGCACCAGCGCTGCGAAATCCTGATCGGTCTCTTCCAGCCCCTCGAGCACCTCGTCGCGGATCGCGGCGGCGGAATAGTTGAGGATCGCGCCCACACGCTCCACCGCGTCATCGGCAAAGGCACTTTGCGGCACATCCTGAAGCTGCGCGGCCAGCGCAAGCCCGATCCGGTCCACCGCTTGCGGAGAGACAGAGCCGGTCTGCGAAATGGCATAGGTGATGCGCCGCGCCGCCGGGCCGGGCAACAGCCCGAGCAGATCGGCGGCGCGCGCGACATCGAGCTTGGACAGGATGACGGCGGCGACCTCGGCGCTCTCTTCCTCCAGGATCGGCTTGAGCGTGGCGGCATCGGTGGCCTTGATAAGCGCCCAGGGATCGCCGTATTGGCGCACCCCCGCCTCCTTGCGCAGGCGCGCCGCGGTCTGCGGGCTGATCCGCCCGTCAAGCGCCGAGAGCGCACCGGGCAGACCGCGCGGAAAGGTCAGCCCCATCCCCTCGAGTTCATTGGCAAACTCGGCCACCACCTCGGCCAGCGTGCCGCGATCGACATAGCGCATGGAGCCCATCTGCGTGGTCAGCCGCGCCTGCAACTCGTCCGGCAGATCGGCGAGCGACACATCCGCCCCCTCGTTCATCAGAAAGCGCACGATGATTGCCGCCTTTTGCGCGCGTGTCAGATGCGCCGCCGCGCCGCGCGGGCGCGCGGCCTCGATCCGTGCTGGTGGTGCAGTCATGCCCTGGCATCCCGTTCTTTCGACCTTGCCGGAACCATATCGCGCGATCCGCTAACAAAGCATGAACACGCGCCCGGATTCTTCCTGGCCGAAATACTTCGGGGGGCAGCGCCCCCAGCCTGTCACCCGTCCTGTTCGGCCAGCCACCGCTCGGCATCGAGCGCGGCCATACAGCCCATCCCGGCGCTGGTCACCGCCTGCCGGTAGACATGGTCGGTCAGGTCTCCGGCGGCAAACAGCCCCGGCACCGAGGTTCGCGTGCTGCCCGGCGCGACCTTGACATACTCGCCGTGATGCATCTCGACCTTGCCCTTGACCAATTCGCTCGCGGGTGCATGGCCGATGGCGATGAACACGCCCTTGCAGGCAATCTCGGTGATCTCGCCGGTCTCGACATGCCTCACGCGCACGCCCTCGACGCCCTTGGGATTGTCGGTGCCCACCACCTCGTCGAGGGTGTGAAACCACAGCGTTTCAATCTTGGGATGGTTGAACAGCCGATCCTGCAATATCTTCTCGGCGCGCAATTCGTCGCGGCGATGGATCAGCGTGACCTTGGAGGCAAAGTTGGTCAGGAACAGCGCCTCCTCGACAGCCGTATTGCCACCGCCCACCACCACGATCTCTCGCCCGCGATAGAAGAACCCGTCACAGGTGGCGCAGGCCGAGACGCCAAAGCCCTTGAACGCCTCTTCCGAGGGCAGGCCCAGCCATTTGGCGCGCGCGCCGGTGGCGAGGATCACGGCATCGGCGGTATAGGTGGCCCCGCTATCGCCCCGCGCCACGAAGGGGCGGCTTTCCACGTCAAGATCGGTGATGATATCGCCCACGATCTCGCAGCCCATGGCGCGGGCATGGGCCTCCATCCGCACCATCAGGTCGGGGCCTTGCACCTGCGCGTCGCCGGGCCAGTTCTCCACCTCGGTGGTGGTGGTGAGCTGCCCGCCCGGCTCGATCCCCTGCACGAGAAGCGGCGCGAGCATGGCGCGCGCGGCATAGATCCCGGCGGTATAGCCCGCCGGGCCGGAGCCGATGATGAGGCATTTGGTGTGGCGTGTCTGCGGCATGGCGACTCTCTGTGAAATCCGGGGTTCGCGCGCTGATATAGCGGCGCGGCGCGGGGCATGTAACCCCTTGCGGGGCGGCATTGGGCCACCGTCAGGAGCCGCGCGCCGACATTATCTTGCGCAACCGCGAAAGATAATTGCGCGCACCTACAGGGCTGCTATAACATATGCGAAAATCAGCAGGAGGCCGCAATGGCGGGCACGCGTCTCGATCCGATCGACCGCAAGATACTGGCGGAATTGCAGGGCGATGGCCGGATGACCAATGTGGAACTGGCCAAGCGCGTCGGGATTTCCGCGCCGCCCTGCCTGCGCCGGGTGCGCGCGCTCGAGGAACAGGGCTATATCCGCGGCTATCACGCCGATATCGACCCGCGCGAGCTTGGCTTCGAGGTCCAGGTTTTCGCGATGGTCGGCCTGCAAAGCCAGGCCGAGGCCGATCTTTCGGCGTTTGAGGCGCGCTGCCGGGCCTGGCCCTTGGTGCGCGAGTGCCACATGCTCAACGGCGAGGTGGATTTCATCCTCAAATGCGTAGCGCCTGATCTCTCGACATTTCAGCGTTTCCTCACCGAGGAATTGACCGCCGCCGACAACGTGGTCAGCGTCAAGACATCGCTGGTCATTCGCGGGGCCAAGGACGAGCCGGGCGTGCCCTTTGATATCCTCGAGGCGCGGCTGGAACAGCCCGCCTGAGCACTGGCCGCGCTCGGACCAGATCAAGCGCGTCGAGCAGCGGGCGCATCTGCTTCAGCGGCCCGACATCGCCCGGTTGCAACAACCTGCCGCAGCGCGGCTCCTCGATTGTCCCTTTCAGGCCATTCACGAAGCACCGCGCACCGCAGTGCGCAGCATGGCAAGCCCCATCATCATTCGCGAACATCTGTCAGATGCCGAACACTCGCGCCACGCCAGGCCACGCCCCGCGTCACCGCAAGACAAGATCGGCATATTGCCCTGTGCCCTGATCCGAGATGAATCGCAGCGTGTCGCCATGCGCGCGCACCGCCTGACAATTGGCACCAAGCTCCATGCTGCCCCAATACAGATCGCGGCAGAAATACCCTTCGGCCCAGCGCCACGCCCCCGTGACATCGCGGCCAAAGGCGCGGCCCCGGATACGGCCATCGGGCGTCACCTCCAGCCGGACACCGAACCGCGTAAGGTCGCGCCCCTCGATCAATGACACGAACCGCTGACGTTCGGTCACCGGCGCGAACTCTGCGCGCGCGGCACCAGAGACCACAAGCAACCCGATGATGACGGCCAGAAATCGCATCGCGCAAGACCCTTATGCATATGCTCGTGATCTTGTTACGCGGCGATACGCCGCCCGGATCACTTGTCCGAGAGGCCCAGCACATCCATCATGTCGTATTCGCCGGGATCGCGCCCCTGCCCCCAGAGCGCAGCGCGCAGCGCGCCACGGGCGAATATCGCGCGGTCGGTGGCGACATGGCGCAGGATCACCCGCTCGCCCGCCCCGGCAAAGATCACGTCATGCTCGCCCACCACGTCACCGCCGCGAATCGCGGCAAAGCCGATATGGCCCCGCTCGCGCTTGCCGGTGATCCCGTCGCGGCCCCGGTCGGCGACATGATCCAGCACCACGCCCCGGCCCTCTGCGGCGGCCTCGCCCAGCATCAGCGCGGTGCCCGAGGGGGCATCGACCTTCTGGTTGTGATGGCTCTCGACGATCTCGATATCGAACGCCTCATCCAGCGCGGCAGCCACCTTTTTCGTCATCTGCACCAAGAGGTTGACCCCAAGGCTCATATTGCCCGCGCGCACGATCACCGCGTGCCGCGCCGCCGCCGCGATGCGCCTCAGCCCGGCCTCGTCAAACCCCGTCGTGCCGATCACATGCACCACCCGCGCCTGTGCCGTCAGCGTGGCCATCTCCACGCTCGCGGCGGGGGCGGTAAAGTCGATCACCGCGTGCGCCTGCGCCACAAGCTCCAGCGGATCGTCGCTCACGATCACGCCGGTCTCGGCCCCGCCCATCGCGCGGCCCATGTCCTGCCCGATCCAGTCATGGCCCGGCCGCTCCAGCGCGCCGACAAGCCGCGCTTGCCCGCTCTCGGCCACCACCTGCGCCAGCATCCGCCCCATCCGGCCCGATGCGCCGTTGATGACAATACCCGGAAGATCGCCCATGCCGCCCGCTCCTTCGCTGCTTTGGGCCCTTGCATATCCCGCGCCCTGCGGCCCGGCAAGCGCGCGGCATTGATCTCGGCCCGGCTTTGCGGGCATAGTCCGCCCGACCACCCCCAACACCACAAGGATGCCCGATGGAACCGCGCCAGATCACCGAGGATTTTGCCGTCTCAGCCCAGATCACCCCCGAGGACATCCCCGCCATCGCCGCCGCCGGGTTCCGCACGATCATGTGCAACCGCCCCGATGACGAAGACCCCGGACAACCCGAGGTGGCCGCCGTGGCCGAGGCCGCGCGCGCCGCCGGGCTCGAGATGTGCTGCGTGCCCTTCACCTCCGCCACCATGACAGAGGCCGATGTCGCCGCCTTCCGCGAGGCGCTCGACAAAAGCCCCAAGCCGATGCTCGCCTATTGCCGCACAGGCACGCGCTGCACCATGATGTGGAGCCTCGTCAATTACGACGCGCTCGGGGCCGAGACGATCCTGAACGCCACCTCGGCGGCGGGCTATGACATGTCCGGTCTCGTCGCACGGCTGCGCGCGCAGAAATGAGCCGCTGGCGGCTCTGCGGCCATGACGGCACCACCGGCCGCGCGCTGGCGCTCGACGGGGCGCGCATCCTGCACGAGGCGCGCGGTGCCACCACCGATGCCGCGCTCGACGCGCTCGACGCCCCCGGCCCGGTGCTGCGCATCGGCGAGGGCGTGGCCGCCGCACTGCCCGCGCCGCTCCTGCCCGAGGGCACAGGCCATGGCCTGCCCGGCCTCACACAGCACACGCCGCCCGATTGCCTTGATGGATGGGTGCGGCTGCTGCTGATCGGCCTTGCGGGCGCGCCGCCCCATCACGACGGCATCGCCTGCGTGCTCACCCCGACGCTCGCCCATTGGGTGCATCTCAGCGCAGGCGAGGCGGTCAGTTGCCAAAGCTTCCTCACCCCGCGCCTCGCTACCGCGCTCGATGCCGGAGACAGCGCCGATGACACGGCGCTTGCTGATACTCTGGGCCGCCCCGAACGCCTCGCCGCCCACCTGCGCGCGGCGCAGGTCTCGGGAGCGCCTGCCGCCCTCACCGGCCACCTGCTGGGCGCGGAACTGGCCGCCGCGCGGCCCTACTGGCTGGGCCAGGGCGTCACGCTCATCGGCCCCGCACACGCCACCGCACCACGCGCCGCGGCGCTCGCCGCGCAGGGCGTGCCGGTCACGCAAACCGACCCCGCGCACCTGCTGCCCCCCGCCATCGCCGCGCTGGCCAGGCGGCGCGGGGCCACAGCCTGACAGCGCCCGGATGCCACCTCCGTCAGCCCCGCAAAATACCCGCGCGCGCCCATTGATCCCGCCCCGGCGCGGGGCCAGATACCTTCGGCCCCGCAGATCGAAAGGCATGGCACCATGATCGAAATCTGGCTCCCGCTCGCAGGCGGCCTCGTGCTGCTCATCGCGGGCGGTGATATTTTGGTGCGCGGCGCAGTGCGCGTGGCCGAACGCCTTGGCGTGTCACCTCTGGTCATCGGGCTCACGCTGGTGGGCTTCGGCACCTCCACGCCCGAGCTTGTCACCTCGGTGCAGGCGGCGCTTGCGGGCGCGCCGGGCATCGCCTGGGGCAATATCGTCGGCTCCAACATCGCCAATATCCTGCTGATCGCCGGCACCTCGGCGCTGGTCTTCCCGATCATCGTGGCCGCCCCGGCACTCAAACGCGACGCGGGCGTGATGCTGGCTGTGGCCACAGGGTTCACCGCGCTCGCGGCGTTGATGCCAATGTCGCGCGGCCTCGGCGCGGCCTTCCTGCTGGCGCTGGTCGCCTATACCGCGCTCGCCTTCCGGCAGGAGCGTGCATCCGATGGCGGCGCGCTCCATGACAAGCAGATCGCCCTTGCGGCGCTCGATCCTGCCCTCACCCCCGGCCCCGCGCGCCCCGCCTCGCTCACCGTGTCGCTGCTGCTCACGCTTGGCGGGCTGGCGCTGGTGATCGGTGGCGGGGCGGCGCTGGTGCACGGGGCGGTGGCGTTGGCGCAGTCCTTTGCCATCCCCGAGACGGTGATCGGTCTCACCATCGTCGCCATCGGCACCTCGATGCCGGAACTCGTCACCTCGGTCATGGCCGCATTGCGGCGGCAGGGCGACGTGGCTTTCGGCAATATCGTCGGCTCCAACATCATCAACATCCTCGGGATCGGCGGGATAACGGCGCTGATCGCGCCGACCCCCGTGCCCGCCGCGATCGCGGGTTTCGACGCGCCGGTGATGCTCGGGGTGACGGTGCTGATGGTGGTGGTCGCGGCCACCGGGCTGCGCATCTCGCGCAGCGAGGGGGCGCTGCTGCTGGCGGGCTATGCCATCTATCTCGCGGTGATCTGGCCGTGAGCGGCCCTGGCCCGCGTTAACCATTCCTAAACGCCTGCCGCGCTAGGCATTAACCATGACTTCACGACCGGCGGAGGGCACATGGTCGCACGCGCCTATACCGTGGCCTTCGAGGGGGTCGAGGCACGCACCGTCGAGGTGCAATGCGCGGTCCTGCCCGGCCTTCCGGGCTTCTCGCTCGTGGGCCTGCCCGACAAGGCCGTGTCCGAGGCGCGCGAGCGGGTGCGCGCGGCGCTCTCGGCGCTGGCCATCGCGCTGCCCTCGCGGCGCATCTCGGTCAACCTGTCGCCCGCCGACCTGCCCAAGGAGGGCAGCCATTTCGACCTTCCCATCGCGCTTGCGCTGCTCGCCGCGCTCGAAATCATCCCCGCCGACGCGGCCGAGGGCACCACGGCGCTGGGCGAGTTGTCGCTCGACGGCTCGCTCATCCCGGTGACGGGGGCGCTGCCGGCGGCGATGGCCGCCGCCGCCGAGGGGCGCCTGCTGCTTTGCCCCCGCGCCTCGGGGCCAGAGGCGGCCTGGGTCGACGCGGCACAGGTGATCGGGGCCGCGTCGCTGGGGGAAGTGGTGCGCCATTTCACCGGCGAACGCATTCTTGCCCCGGCCACACCGGGCGAGGTGACCGCCCCGCCACCGGGGCGCGACCTGCGCGATGTGAAAGGGCAGGAACGCGCCAAACGCGCGCTGGAAATCGCCGCCGCAGGCCGCCACCACCTGCTGATGTCCGGACCGCCCGGCTCGGGCAAATCCATGCTGGCGGCGCGGCTGCCCGGCATCCTGCCACCGCTCAGCGCCGCCGAGGCGCTGGAAACATCGATGATCCACTCGGTCGCGGGCCTCATCTCCGAGGGCGGCATCAGCCGCACCCGCCCGTTCCGCGAGCCGCATCACACCGCCTCGATGGCCGCGATCACCGGCGGCGGGCGCAGCGCCAAGCCGGGCGAGATCAGCCTCGCGCATAACGGCGTGCTGTTCATGGACGAATTTCCCGAATTTCCCCGCGCGGTGCTCGAAACCCTGCGCCAGCCGCTGGAGACCGGCACGGTGATGATCGCGCGCGCCAATGCCCATGTGAGCTACCCCTGCCGCTTCCTTCTGGTGGCCGCCGCCAACCCGTGCAAATGCGGCCACCTGACCGATCCGGCCCGCGCCTGCTCGCGTGCGCCCAATTGCGGCGAGGATTACATGGGCCGGGTCTCGGGGCCATTGATGGACCGGTTCGACCTGCGCATCGAGGTGCCGCCAGTGGCGTTTTCCGATCTCGACCTGCCCGCCTCGGGCCCCGCCTCGGCACAGGTGGCAGAGCGGGTCGCGGCGGCGCGGGCGGTGCAACGGGCGCGGTTTGCCGCCCGGCCCGACATGCGCCTCAATGCCGATGCCGAAGGCGAGGCCCTCGAAGAGATCGCCACCCCCGATGCCGAGGGCCGCGCCCTGCTCACCCGCGTGGCCGACCGCTTCGGCCTCACGGCGCGGGGCTATCACCGGGTGCTGCGTGTGGCCCGCACCATCGCCGATCTCGATGGCTCTGACAGGGTGCGCCTGCCCCATGTCGCCGAAGCCGCCAGCTTTCGCATCACCGGGATCAAAGAGACCTGATCCACTCCGCCACATCGCGCAGGCTCGCGCGCGCCTCGGGCAGGATATTGTGAAAGATCGGCCAGACATGGGGCAGATCACCCGCGATCCGCTCGGTCACCGCCACGCCCTGCGCCCGAAGCCGCGCCGCCATCCTGCGGGTGTCGTCGCGCAGGATCTCGGTGTCGCCCACCACCAGCCAGACCGGCGGCGCGCCGGTGAAATCGGCGTAAAGCGGCGAGGCGCGGGGATCATCCGCCGCAGCCCCCTTAAGATAGAGCGCGGCGACCTCCCCGGCCCGCGACGCGGGCAACACCACGTCGGCGCGCGCGTTCTGCCGCAGGCTCTCCCCCGCCAGGGCCAGATCGGTGAGCGGCGAGAACGCGAACAGGCCCCGCGGCGGCGGCAAACCCTGTCGCAGCCCCTCGGCCAGCAGCGCCAGCGCCAGCCCGCCCCCGGCGCTGTCCCCGCCAAGGATGACGCCACCGGACCGCGCCGCCAGCGCCCGCCACACCGCCAGCCCATCCTCGACAG
Source organism: Roseovarius sp. UBA6217 (assembly GCA_002421985.1). Lineage (GTDB taxonomy): Bacteria > Pseudomonadota > Alphaproteobacteria > Rhodobacterales > Rhodobacteraceae > Roseovarius. Next base: position 20,861 of record DISF01000037.1, read on the forward strand.
CCGCCGGAAAGGGATGCTCGGGCGCAAGGCGATAATCCGGCAGGCAGGCGGGCAACCCCGCCTCCGCCGACAGCCGGCCCAGCATCGCCCGATGCGTGTCGGACGAGCCAAAGACATAGCTCCCCCCGTGAAAATACACGATCGCAGGACCGGCCTCCCGCAGCACTCCGCGCGCCGCCACCCATTGCACCGGGACGCCCGCAAGGCTCTCGCGGGCGAAGCCCGTGCCGCGCGGCGCGTGAAAGAACAGCCGCGCCTTGACCTCGAAAGACCGCCTGAGCGCGACCGGGTCCTGCTCCCGCGCCAGCCACCGCTTTTCCGTCAGCCGCAACCAGGCATTGAGCAGGGGCCGCGCGAGGCTCACCTCCGCCGCGCCTCGATCGCATCCCATATGAGACCAGCGCCATTGGTGCCGTCGAACCGCTCCAGCTCCTGCAACCCGGTGGGCGAGGTCACGTTGATCTCGGTCAGGTAATCGCCGATCACGTCTATGCCCACGAAAACCTGCCCCTTCTCGCGCAAAAGCGGCCCGATCCGGTCGCATATCTCGCGGTCGCGCGCCGTCAATGCCACCTTCTCGGCGCGCCCGCCGACATGCATGTTCGAGCGTGTCTCGCCCTGTGCGGGCACCCGGTTGATCGCGCCGATGGGCACACCATCGACAAGGATCACCCGCTTGTCGCCCCGGCTCACGGCGGGGAGGTATTTCTGCACGATCAGAGGCTCGCGCGAAAATCCGGTGAACATCTCGTGCAGGCTCGCAAGGTTGCGGTCGCTCTCGGGCAGATGAAACACCCCCGCCCCGCCATTGCCGTAAAGCGGCTTGAGAATCACGTCGCCATGCCGCCCCCGAAAATCGCGGATCGTGCCGATATCGCGGGCTATGGCGGTCGGCGGCATCAGGTCGGGGAAATCGAGAATCAGGAGCTTTTCGGGAAAATTGCGCACCCAGAACGGATCGTTGACCACCAGCGTGCCAGGCGACAGCCGCTGCAACAGATGCGTGGTGGTGATATAGAACATGTCAAAGGGCGGATCCTGCCTCAGCCACACCACATCGAACGCGCCAAGATCGACATGGCATTCCTCGCCGAGGGTAAAATGATCCCCCTGCACCCGTTGCACGCGCAGCGGCCAGCCCCGCGCCGTCACCCGCCCCTCCTCATAGGCGAGCCGCTCCGGTGTATAGTAGAACAGTTCATGCCCCCGGTCCTGCGCTTCGAGCGCAAGCCGGAACGTGCTGTCCGCGCCGATATTGATCGGCGCGATCGGGTCCATCTGAAAGGCGACCTTCATTGCACTCCCCGCATGGTGGTTTCACCCTTTCATGGGCCAAGCCGCGACGGGGCGCAATTCAGAAATGACCGAAAGCTGCCTCGCGCAGATCAACCGCCCCGGTCGCATCGACTGCTGCCACATCGAAGCGCACCGGCGCAAGCTGCCCCTCGGGCGTGAGACCGATATACTCCGACGCCGCGCGGTAGATCCGCTCCAACTGCCCGCGCCGCAGCCGCGCCAGCGCCGCATCAAAACTGGGCGCGCTCTTGACCTCGCAAAAAACATAGCTGTCCGGTGCGCGCAGCACCAGGTCGATCTCGCCGCTCTCGCCCCGCCAGCGCCGCGCCAGAACCACGACACCGCGCGCCTCGTAGAGGCGCGCCACCGTCTCCTCTGCCGCCTGACCCGAAAGCCAGGCGCGCAAGCCCCGCTCCTGCCGCCGCGTCGGCAAAAGCGGTGCCGGAGCAGCCGAAAAATCGAATGCCAATTGCCGCGCGCCCATCACTGTCTGCATACCCGTTCCCATTTTCCGCCCCTTTGCCCTCACCACGAAAGCCGGTTCAATCCTCAGCCCTCATCAGGCTGGTCGAGACCCGCCGCCAGTTGCAAGGCCCGCTGATAGACCATGCGCCGCGACAGCCCGAACCGTGCCGCCACCTCATCGGCGGCATCGCGCACCGATGCGTGGTTTAGCGCCTTTTCCACCTCTCTGTCTAAGTCCATTTCCCTAATATTTGACGAATCCCCCCGATCTATCACCACCACGATCTCGCCCCTGAGGAGCTCGGTGGCGCAGCCGGTGGCGAGAGCGGCGAGGGTGTCGCGGCGTATCTCTTCGAATTTCTTGGTGATTTCGCGGCAAAGCGCCGCCCGTCTCTCGCCCCCCAGCACCCGCACCGCATCGGCCAGCATCGCCGCCACACGGCGCGGTGATTCGTAGAAAACGAGCGTCGCGGGCACCGCGGCCAGCTCTTGCAGCGCCGCGCGGCGCCGTGCCGCGGTGGCGGGCAGGAATCCGGCGAACAGGAACCGGTCGGTGGGCAGGCCCGACAGCGTCAGCGCCGCGACCGCCGCCGACGGCCCCGGGGCCGAGACCAGCCGATATCCCGCCGCCACCGCCGCCCGTGCGAGGTCAAAGCCCGGATCGGCCACCATCGGCGTGCCCGCCTCGGCGGCGTAGACCACCACCTGCCCCGCCGCCAGAGCTGCCATGATTCGCGGGCGCATCCTCTCGCCGTTATGGTCGTGATACGCCCAGAGCGGGCGCGCCCCGAGACCGATCCCGTGGATCTCCATCAGGTGCCGCAGGCTGCGGGTATCCTCGGCCACCAGTACATCCGCCGTCCCGAGCAGATCCAGCGCGCGCAGCGTGATGTCGCGCGCCGTCCCGATCGGCGTCGCGATGAGGTAGAGCCCGGCCTCGGGTTTGCGCGGATCGGAATTCATCGCTGGACCCTTTTCACATGGTGCGTATGATCGCCGCGACAGATACCCCGTCGCCAGCGCCCACAACAGGGAGTTTTCATCCGCCATGTTTGCCGTTCCCGCCGCCCTTCGCAAGCCCGTCGCCCGCCTCGCGGCTCTGGCTGCGCTCATCGCCCTTGCCGCCTGCCAGCCGGTGGCACCGGGCAATACCGGGCCGGTGTCACGCGGCGGCGCGGTGCCGGTGGCGCTGCTGGTGCCGCATGGCACGCCCGACGCACAAGAGGCGCAGCTTGCCCGCGATCTCGAGGCCGCGGCACGGCTCGCGGTGAGCGATCTCGACGGGGTCGAGATCGACCTGCGCGTCTACGGCACCGCCGGACAGCCCGCGCAGGCGCGCGCCGCCGCGCTCAACGCCGTGGCCGACGGCGCGCGCATCATCATCGGGCCGCTGCACGCGGCCTCGGCCAATGCCGTCGCCACCGCCACCGCCGATCGCGGCATCAACGTGCTGGCCTTTTCCAACAACCCGACCATCGCGGGCGGCAATCTCTTCGTTCTCGGCCAGACCTTCCGCACCACCGCGAACCGGCTTGCGCGCTACGCAGTTCGCAATGGCAAGAACCGGATCATGGTGGTTCATTCCGACAATCTCGCCGGTCGCCTCGGGCGCGACGAGATCGCAAACGCGGTGCAGGCCGAGGGGGCGACGCTCGCGGGCAGCGTGTCCTATGAATTCTCGCAAGACGGCGTCGTGAGCGCCGTCCCCGAGATCCGCACCACCGCCGAGACCAACGCCGTCGACGCGATCTTTCTGACCGCCAACACCGCCGGCGCGCTGCCTCTCTTCTCGCAGATGCTGCCCGAGGCGGGCCTTGGCCCCGACCGGTTTCAGTATATCGGCCTCACCCGCTGGGACACCCCGCCGCAGATCCGCGACCTGCCCGGCGTGCAGGGCGGCTGGTTCGCCCTGCCCGATCCGGCCCGCGCGGACCGCTTTGCCAGCCGTTTCGAAGCGGCGCAGGGCAGCCCGCCGCATCCCATCGCGGGGCTGGCCTATGACGGCATAGCCGCGGTCGGCGCGCTGGCCCGCGCCGGGCGCGGGCTTACCCGCAGCGACCTGACACAGCCCGCCGGGTTTCAGGGCGTGAACGGTGTGTTCCGCTTTCTGCCCGATGGCAGCAACGAGCGCGGCCTCGCGGTGGCGACGATCGCCGATCGCAAGGTCAAGATCCTGTCGCCCGCCCCGCAAAGCTTTGGCGGCGCGGGCTTCTGAGCCGCGCGCGCCATATCCCCGCCATGACCCGTCTCGACACACCCGCGCGGCCCGACGACCTGATCCTCCCGCCCGAGGATATCCTTGACGCGGGCGCGCTCGCACGCGCGCTTGACGCGGCCGCCGCAGAGGCAAGCGGCGAAACCGACCGCGCCGCCGCTTTGCGCCGCGCCACCGTGCCGATCCTTGTTGAGGCCATGAACAAGGGCCGCGCGGCCATCGCGGCGGCCTTTGCCGCGCGGCCATTCGATGCCCGCCCCGCCACCCGCGCCTGGTGCTGGCTCACCGATTGCGTGGTGCTCGCCGCGCTCGATCTGGCCACGCAAAAACTGCACCCCCTGCCCAACCCCACCGAATCCGAGCGTATCGCTGTCTGCGCCGTGGGCGGCTACGGGCGCGGCGAGATGGCCCCGTTCTCGGATGTGGACCTGCTCTTTCTCACCCCCTACAAGATCACCCCCTGGGCCGAGAGCGTGATCGAATCGATGCTCTATATCCTGTGGGATCTGCGCCTCAAGGTCGGCCATGCAAGCCGCACCGTGCGCGATTGCCTGCGGCTGGGGCGCGAGGATTACACCATCCGCACCGCGCTTTTGGAAAACCGCTGCCTTGGCGGCGACCGGGCGCTTGCCGCCCGGCTCGATACCCGCCTGCGCGACGAGCTTTTCACCGGCACCGAGCGCGACTTCACCGAGGCCAAGCTTGCCGAGCGCGACGCCCGCCACGAGAAACAGGGCGAGCGCTACATGGTCGAGCCCAATGTCAAGGAGGGCAAGGGGGGGTTGCGCGACCTGCAATCGCTGTTCTGGATCGCCAAATATATCCACCATGTCCGCGACGTGGGCGAGTTGGTCAGCCTCGGCACCTTTACCGCCGAGGAACTCGGCACCTTCACCCGCGCCGAGAATTTCCTCTGGGCGGTGCGCTGCCACCTGCACCTGATAGCAAACCGTGCCAATGACCAGCTCACCTTCGACATGCAGGTCGAGGTAGCCGCGCGCATGGGCTATGCTGATCGCGGCGGGCGGCGCGGCGTGGAAATCTTCATGCAGGACTATTTCCGCCACGCCACCGCTGTGGGCGATCTCACCCGAATCTTCCTGACCAAGCTCGAGGCCGCGCAGCAAAAGGCCGAGCCGCTGCTGCAACGGCTGCTCAAACGGCGCAAGAAGCTGCGCCCCGGCTATCGCCAGATCAACGGCCGCCTCGCCATCACCGACGAGACCGCGTTCCTCGCCGACCCGCTCAACCTGCTTCGTCTGTTCGAGGAGGCGCTGCGCACCGGGCTGCTCATCCACCCCGAGGCGATGCTGATGGTCACCAACAACCTTGGCCTGATCGACGAGCGCTTTCGCAACAACGCGGGCGCGCAAAAGCTGTTTCTCGACCTGCTGCTGAAACACGGCAACCCCGAACGCGCGCTGCGGCGCATGAACGAGCTTGGCGTGCTCTCGGCCTTCATCCCCGAATTCGAGCCCGTACGCGCGATGATGCAATTCAACATGTATCACCACTATACGGTGGACGAACACATCATCCAGTGCATCTCGCATCTTGCCCGGATCGAGCGGCGCGAGCTGATCGAGGAATTGCCGATCTCGTCGGAGATCCTCAAGGAGGGGATCAATCGCCGGGTGCTCTATGTCGCGCTCCTGCTGCACGATATCGGCAAGGGGCGCGACGAGGATCATTCCATCCTCGGCGCGCGCCTCACCCGCAAGATCGCCCCCCGGCTGGGGCTGAAACCGCGGGAGGTCGATACCGCCGAATGGCTGGTGCGCCATCACCTCTTGATGTCCGACACCGCCCAGAAACGCGATATCGCCGACCCGCGCACCGTGCGCGACTTTGCCAAGGCGGTGCAGAGCCGCGAACGGCTCGACCTGCTCTTGCTGCTCACCGTTTGCGATATCCGCGGCGTCGGCCCCGGCACCTGGAACAACTGGAAGGCGTCGCTCTTGCGCGCGCTTTACCGCCAGACGCGCCACGTGCTCGAAGACGGGATGGAGGCGCTCACCCGCGAACAGCGCGGCTCGGACGCCAAGCGCCACCTGCGCGAGGCGCTCCCCGATTGGGACCTGCGCGACATCAAGCGCGAACAGGGCCGCCACTACGCCCCCTACTGGCAGGGGCTGCACGTCACCGCCCATGCGGTCTTTGCCCGGCTGCTGCGCGACCTGCACGAGGACGAGATCGCCATTGATCTGGCCATCGACGAGGATCGCGACGCCACCCGCGCCTGTTTCGCGCTCGCAGATCACCCCGGCATCTTCTCGCGGCTGGCAGGCGCTCTGGCGCTGGTGGGCGCGAATGTGGTCGATGCGCGCACCTATACCTCCAAGGACGGGTTTGCCACGGCGGTGTTCTGGATTCAGGACAGCGATGGTCACCCGTTCGAGACAAGCCGCCTGCCGCGCCTGCGCCAGATGATCGACAAGACGCTCAAGGGCGAGATCATCCCCCGCGAGGCGATCAAATCACGCGACAAGCTCAAGAAGCGCGAACGCGCCTTTCGCGTGCCCACCCACGTCACCTTCGACAATGACGGATCCGAGATCTACACCATCGTCGAGGTCGATACCCGCGACCGCCCCGGCCTGCTCTATGATCTCACCCGGACGCTGGCGGCCAACAATGTCTACATCGCCTCGGCGGTGATCGCGACCTATGGCGAGCAGGTCGTGGATACCTTCTACGTCAAGGACATGTTCGGCCTGAAATTCCACTCTGCCGCGAAACGCGCCGCGCTGGAAAAGAAACTCCGCGCCGCCATCGACGAGGGCGCGCAACGGGCGCGGGAGTGACGGGGGGGGGGGCGGCAAGGTAGGCAATAGTGCCCACCTTGGGCTTGCTTGGGTCTTTGCAGGTTGGGGGGCGCAGCCTCGCCCGGCCCGGTTGCCAAATCCTTGCCCGCCCGCACGGCACCGCTCATGGCAAAGGGCGCGAACCCTGCGGTTCACGCCCCCGACCTGTCGGTTGTGCCTGACCTCAGCCCTGACGCGCCTTGAACCGTTTCTGGGTCTTGTTGATGACGTAAACGCGGCCCTTGCGGCGCACGACACGGCAATCGCGGTGCCGGTTCTTCAGCGAACGCAGCGAATTGCGAACCTTCATGGTCGTCTCCTGTTTGTCGCGGCACGCGCCGGCGCACCTGGGTTTGCGGGTGTTACGTGCCTGACACGCAACGATAAATTCATGGTGGGCGATACAAGGTTCGAACTTGTGACCCCTTCGATGTCAACGAAGTGCTCTACCACTGAGCTAATCGCCCGACCCGACCCTTGGGCCGGTCCGGAGGCGTATAAAAGGAGTCGGAGACCGGATCAAGGGCTTTTAGCGCTGCAATTTCCGGCTATTATACCCCGCAGGAGAACCCGATGCCCAAGGTCGCCTATAACCTCACCCACCCCGACCGCCGCACCACGGCGGTGGTTTTCGCCTCGCCGCATAGCGGGCGGGACTATCCACAGTCGTTCCTGCGACGCACCCGGCTTGATGAGCATTCGGTGCGCTCGTCCGAGGATGCCTTTGTAGATCAACTGTTTGACAGCGCGCCGCGTGCCGGGGCACCGCTCTTGCGGGCCCGTGCGCCGCGCGCTTTCGTCGATCTCAACCGCAGTGCGGAAGAGCTTGACCCGGCGCTGATCGAGGGGGTGAGCCGCCAGGGCCACAACCCCCGCATCGCCTCGGGGCTTGGCGTCATCCCGCGCGTCGTCGCCAATGGCCGCGCCATTTATTCCGGCAAGATCACGCTCGCCGAGGCCCGCCACCGCATCGACACCTATTGGCGGCCCTATCACGAGGCGCTTCAGGCGCAGCTTGACCAGGCGCACGAGATGTTCGGGCAAGCGATCCTCGTCGATTGCCACTCGATGCCCCACGAGGCATTGGAGTCGGTCGCGTGGCGCGGGACACGGCGGCCCGAAATCGTGCTTGGTGATCGTTTCGGGGCTGCCGCCGACAGCGCCATCGTGGACCGGATCGAGGCCGCCTTTACTGCGGCTGGCCTTGTGGTCGCACGCAACACACCCTTTGCCGGGGCCTATGTCACGCAGGCCTACGGGCGGCCCGCACGCGCGCGTCACGCCGTGCAGATCGAGATCGACCGCGCGCTCTACATGAACGAACGCCTGATCCGGCCCAACGGGAATTTCGAGACATTCCGTCGGCTTATGCGTGGGATCATCCGCGACATAACCGATATCGGGCGCACGCCAGCGATGCCGCTCGCGGCAGAGTGACGTTTGGGAACCCCGCTCAGAATGCCAGCCAAGACGCACTCGACCTGATCCAAAGACCGGATCGGGCGACAGGGCCGACGATTGACTTTCCCCGTCGGACGAGGCGTCTGGCATCACGGTTCTGGCCGGGTTCCGGAGATTTGAATGACGGTTGACAAGACGCGGATAGAAACCCTGCTCTCGGGGTTGGCAGTATTTGACGGTCTCGCCCCCGAAACGCCGGGCAGGATCGCGAACACCGGCAAACTGACAGGCATCGCCGCCGGCGAAACATTGATCTGTGACTCGGCATACAAAACGGGCCCACTTGGCTGGGTCAGGATCATCTGTGCCCGCGCGTCACGCCAAAGGCGTGCCGACTATGATCGGCGCACCTTTGGTGCGACGGCGCGTCAGGGCGCGGCTTGTTCCGCGCGGGGGAATCTCATCAAGTCCCAGCCGCGCCCCTCACAGGGCGGCGTCGAGGCGGGCCCAGTCTGCCGCTGTTCCGGCCATGCCAAGCCTGATCCAGTGTTGCGACCACGGGAAAATCCGTGTCCAGATATGGGCGCGGGCAAGCCTTTCCTGCGCCGCCACGGCATCCGGCGCGGCATAGGTCCGGAAAAGCGGTGTGCCGCCGACAAGCGACCAGCCCGCGCGCCTTGCCAGCGCATCGAGCCGGGCGGCGTCTCGGTTCAGGCGCGCGGTGGTCTCACCCTGCCACGCGGTATCGCGCAGCGCCGCGCCGGCCACCTCGATTGCCGGGCCAGAGACCGGCCACGGACCGGCCATTTCACGCACCCGCTCCGCCATGCCCCCACTTGACAGCACAAAGCCAAGCCGCAGCCCCGCCAGCCCGTAGAACTTGCCGAACGAGCGCAGAACCAGCACGTTCTCCACCCCGTCGAGCAGCGGCGCGAGCGTCAGGCCCGGCTCGGGATCGGCAAAGCTCTCATCCACCATCAGCACCCCCACCCGGCCCGCCAGCGCCATGAGCGCCTCGGGCGCGTGCCGCCGTCCGCAGGGGTTGTTGGGGTTCACCACCACCGCCAGATCCGCGCCCTGAAGCGCCTCTGGCGTGGCCACCTCCGCCACCGCCCAGCCGCCCGCGCGCAGGGCGGCGGCGTGCTCGTTATAGGTCGGCCCCAGCACCCGCGCATTCCCGCGCGGCAAAACATACGGAACCGTCTGGATACCCGCCTGCGCGCCTGCCAAGGGCACCGCCTCGGCGCGCGTGCCGTAACAGGCGGCCGCAGTTGCGCTCAGCCGCGACATATCCTCGCGCGTGGGCAGGGCGGTAAACGCCCGCGCCGAAAGCGGCGGCACCGGATACGCCACCGGGTTGATCCCTGTCGACAGGTCAAGCCAATCCGCCGCCGACCCGCCAAAGCGGTGCCGCGCGGCATCGAGATTGCCACCATGATCGCGACGCGTTGTCATGCCCGCCTTAGAGCAGCCACAGCGCCCCGAGCGCAAGCGCCATCAGCGCCATCGCGCGGGCATAAAGCCGTAGCCCGCGCCGCACATCCGCCGCGCCGGGATCGCGCGCCGCGCCATTCAGCCACGGCTCGTCGCTCACCCGGTCGCCATAGGCGCGCGGCCCCGAAAGCCGCAAGCCCAGCGCCCCCGCCATCGCCGCCTCGGGCCAGCCCGCATTGGGCGAGCGATGCGCGCGCGCATCGCGCCACATGATGCGCAGGGCGCGAGCGGCGTGGCGTGGCGAGGCAAGGGCAAAGAGCAGGCCGGTAAGCCGTGCGGGAATCAGGTTGGCGAGATCGTCCACCCGCGCCGCGACCTTGCCGAACGCCTCAAAGCGCGCGTTGCGGTGCCCGATCATCGAATCGAGCGTGTTGACGGCCTTGTAGGCGGCGATCCCCGGCAGGCCCGCCACCGCGCCCCAGAACACCGGGGCCACGATGCCGTCGCCGGTATTTTCGGCAAGGCTCTCGATCGCGGCGCGGGCCACGCCCGCCTCGTCGAGCAAGGCCGGATCGCGCCCCACGATCATCGCCACCGCCGCGCGCGCGGCACCCGGATCGCCCTTGGCCAGAGGCGCGGCCACGGCGGCAACATGATCGTGCATCGAGCGCAGCGCGATGAGCGGCCAGGCCAGCACGCCACCGAGGATCACGCCCCAGAGCCCCTCCGGCAAGACCCGTTGCACCAGCAGCGCAGGCCCCACCGCCAGAGCCACGACCAGCACCACGCAGAGCGCCCCCATACCAATGCGTATGGACCTCTTGCCGCGATTGCCCAGCCCCTCCAGCGCCGCAATTGCCGCGCCCAGCCATGTCACCGGATGCCCGATCCGCGCATAAAGCCATCCGGGCCAGCCAAGGGCCAGATCAATCGCCAGCCCCACCAGCATCATGCCCGCAAAGCTCATCCCGCGCCCCCGGTGACAAAGCGCAAGACCCCCTCCAGCCCCGCCTTGGCCAGCGCCGCCCCGGCCCCGTCAGGCACCTTGCCGGGGGCAAAGATCAGCGCGCGCGCCGTGCCGGTATACGCCTGCGTATGGCCAAGCGCACCCAAGTCGCGCGCCAGCGCCGCCATCGGGTCCGCCGGCCCGCGCAAGGCCGAACAGCGCCGCGCCGATTCGGTGGCGATCCCGGCCACCGCCGCCAGATCGCCGCGCGCCACCGCCGCGCGCCAGAACGCCACAAGGTCCGCAATATCCGGGAAATCGTGATCGTCAGGATCGGTGCGCGCGGGCGCGCCCCAGAACCCGCCCACCACCTCGCAGGGCGGCGGCGGCGGCAAGTCCTCGATCACGCGCGCCTCGCGCGAGGCCCAGAGCATCGCATCGGGCGCGGGATACATCAGCGGATCGGTAGCGCCCTCGACCGCCAGACAGGCGCGCGCCAGCGCCTGCGGGTCGGCGTCCCGTCCCATCGCGCGCGCGCTGGCCACGAGGCACGCGGTCGAGGCCCCCGCGCCCGCGCCCATCGGCATGTCGCACTCCAGCCCCGGCCACGCCACCGGGCCAAGCCCCAGCGCGCGGGCAAACCCGGCAACGGCGCGCGGGGGAAACAGCCGGTCAATCCCCGCCCCCTGCCCCGGCACCATCACGCCAAGCGCCGGGCAGGCCAGCGTCACCAGCACCACCGGGCCCTTGGGGCCAAGCCGCCCCTGTATCCATTCCCCGAAATGGCCCGGCACGCGGATCGCGGGCCGGGCCACCGGGGTCGTCTGCCTTGTCATCGGCCCCGCCTCCACTGCCCTTGCCGCGTTGTCACGCGGGGGGCGGCGATTGTCGAGACCAAAGGGGCGCTCAGTGCACCACAGCGCCGGCGGGCGGCTCTGCGCGCGCGGTGCCCACGCGCCCGCCGATGATGAGCCCATCCGGCCCCGCCGTCACCGGCACAACCGCCCCGTCGAGGATGTCCCCGGCCAGAAGCGCCTCGGCCAGCGGATCCTGCAACGCCTTCTGGATCACACGCTTCAATGGCCGCGCGCCATAGACCGGGTCATACCCCTCGTCGGCGAGCCATTGGCGGGCGCTGTCATCGAGCTCCAGCCGGATGTTGCGGGTCGCCAGCCGCTTGAGCAGGCGCGCCATCTGGATATCCACGATAGCGGCCATCTGGTCGCGGCTGATACGGTCGAACACCACGATCTCATCCAGCCGGTTGAGGAATTCGGGCCGGAAATGCGCGCGCACCGCCTGCATCACATCGGCCTTCGCCGACGCGGCATCCGCCCCCTCGGGCAACTGGCTCAGCGCCTGGCTCCCAAGGTTGGAGGTGAGCACGATGAGCGTCTGCTTGAAATCCACCGTGCGGCCATGACCATCGGTCAGCACACCATCGTCGAGCACCTGCAACAGCACGTTGAACACTTCCGGGTGCGCCTTTTCCACCTCGTCGAACAGGATCACCTGATAGGGGCGGCGGCGGACGGCCTCGGTCAGCACGCCGCCCTCCTCATAGCCGACATAGCCCGGAGGCGCGCCGATCAGGCGGGCGACGGCGTGTTTCTCCATGAATTCGCTCATGTCGATGCGCACCATCGCGCTGTCATCGTCAAAGAGGAACTCTGCCACCGCCTTGGTCAGCTCGGTCTTGCCCACGCCGGTGGGGCCAAGAAAGAGGAAACTGCCCAAGGGCCGGTTCTCGTCGTTGAGGCCCGCACGCGCGCGGCGCACGGCATTGGCAACGGCCTTCACCGCCGTTTCCTGCCCGATCACCCTGCGGTGAAGGTTTTCCTCCATGCCCAGCAGCTTTTCGCGCTCGCCTTCCAGCATCTTGGCGGTGGGAATGCCGGTCCAGCGTTCCACAACCTGCGCGATCTGCTCGGGGCGCACGGCCTCCTCGACCATCATGCCGTTGCCCTGCGTCTCGGCCTCGGCCAGCCGCTTTTCCAGCCCCGGAATAACGCCGTAGGACAATTCCCCGGCGCGCGCGAGGTTGCCCTCTCGCTTGGCGATCTCAAGCTCGGCGCGGGCGCGGTCAAGCTGCTCCTTTATGTCGCGCGCGGAGGCGAGCTTGTCGCGCTCGGCCTGCCATTGCGCGGTCATCTCGGCAGAGCGTTCCTGCAACTCGGCCAGTTCCCGCTCCAGCTTGGCGAGACGGTCTTTCGATGCGGCATCATCCTCCTTGCGCAGCGCCTCGGCCTCGATCTGCTTTTGCAGGATGTCACGGTCGAGCGCGTCAAGTTCCTCGGGCTTGCTGTCCACCTCCATGCGCAGACGGCTTGCGGCCTCGTCCATGAGGTCGATCGCCTTGTCGGGCAAAAACCGGTCGGTGATATAGCGGCGGCTGAGCGTTGCCGCCGCCACCAGAGCGGAATCCGAGATGCGCACGCCGTGGTGCAGCTCGTATTTTTCCTTGATCCCGCGCAGGATGGAGATCGTATCCTCGACGGTCGGCTCCTCCACCATGATCGGCTGGAACCGGCGGGCAAGGGCCGCGTCCTTTTCCACATGCTTGCGGTATTCATCAAGCGTGGTCGCGCCGATACAGTGCAATTCGCCGCGCGCCAGCGCCGGCTTGATAAGGTTGGCGGCATCCATCGCGCCATCGGTCTTGCCCGCGCCCACCAGCGTGTGCATCTCGTCGATGAAGAGGATGATTTCGCCCGCGGCCTGCGTGACCTCGTTCAGCACGCCCTTGAGCCGCTCCTCGAACTCGCCGCGATATTTCGCGCCCGCGATGAGCGCGCCCATGTCGAGCGCCAGAAGCCGCTTGTTGCGCAGGCTTTCGGGCACGTCGCCATTGACGATGCGCAGCGCGAGACCCTCGGCAATTGCGGTCTTGCCCACGCCCGGCTCACCGATCAGCACCGGGTTGTTCTTGGTCCGGCGCGAAAGCACCTGCATGGCGCGGCGGATCTCGTCATCGCGGCCGATGATCGGGTCGATCTTGCCCTCGCGCGCCGCAGCCGTCAGATCGCGCGCGTATTTCTCCAGCGCTTCATAGGTATCCTCGGCGCTCGCCGTGTCGGCGGTGCGGCCCTTGCGCAGATCGTTGATCGCCTCGTTGATCTTCTGCGCGCTGACGCCACCGGCCTCCAGCGCCTCCTTGGCGGGCGAACGCACGATGGCGAGCGCGCAAAGAATGCGCTCCACCGGCACGAAACTGTCCTTGGCCTTCTGCGCCAGCTTCTCGGCCTCGGCCAGAACCTTGCCGGTCTGCTGATCCATATAAGTCTGGCCCACATCGCCCGAGACCTGAGGGATTTTCGCCAGCGCCAGATCATTGGCCTGGGTCACGCGTGCCGGATCGCCGCCCGCGCGCTTGATGAGATTGGCGGCCAGCCCCTCGGGATCGTCCAGGAGCGCCTTCAGGATATGTTCGGGGGCGAGTTTCTGATGGCTTTCGCGCATCGCGATGGTTTGAGCAGCCTGAATGAAACCACGCGACCGCTCTGTGAACTTGTTGAAGTCCATGAGTCTTTCTCCTTTTCAAAAGCGTTTCCGTCATTGGCACCCCGCAAGAGGCATGCACCGGGTGGAAACCTTGATGAGGAAATGGGTAACGCCCGCGTGAGGTTCAAGCGGCCCGGCTGTGAGAATGGCGAGAATTGCACTTTTCTGTGACGCGGTATTGGCACAACCTCATGTAATCCCAAAGTTTTCAGAAGTAATTCACAGGCGCGCCACGCCCCACCCGAAGGCGCGCCCCATGCAAGGCCTCCGCCTTCGCCGCCTGATGGCGGGGCTTGGGGGGGCGGTCGGGCGCTCGCGCGGCGGCGTGCAAGCACGCCTTGTTCCGCGCGGGACTTGGCACCCAACATCCACCGCCCCCGTGACCCCGCACCCGCCCCTGCGCCCCACACCGTCATCGGTGCCCGAACCAGGACAGGGGCTTGACGCCCCGCCGATGCGCCGCGACAAGACCGCAACCCCTTGCCGGAGCGCCGCCCCATGTCCGATGACCGCCTGATCGTAGCCCTTGACCTGCCTGATGCGCTCTCGGCGCTGAAGCTGACCGAAACGCTGGGCGATGCGGTGTCGTTCTACAAGATCGGCCTCGGGATGCTCACCGGCGGCGGGCTGGCGCTGGCGGGAGAGCTCAAGCACGAGCATGGCAAGCGCATATTCCTTGATATGAAGCTCTTTGATATCGGGGCCACGATTGAGGCCGCCGTGCGGGGGCTGGCGCGGTTCGATCTCGATTTCCTGACGGTGCACGGCGATCCGCATGTCGTGCGCGCGGCCAAAGAGGGGACCGGGGGCAAGCCGCTGAAAATCCTCGCCGTGACCATCCTCACCTCGCTTGACCGCGCCGATCTCGATGCCGGGATGATCAAATCGGGCGACCTGCCCGACCTGGTGGCCGAACGCGCCACCCGCGCCTTTGAGGCCGGGGCCGATGGCGTCATCGCCAGCCCGCAAGAGGCCGCGATGATCCGCGCCCTGCCGCAGGCCGCGGGCCGCCTCATCGTCACCCCCGGCGTGCGCCCCAAGGGCAGCGCCATGGGCGATCAGAAACGCGTGGCGACACCGGCAGAGGCCATCAGAGAGGGGGCCNNTCAGTCCGCGCGCCGCCGGGTGAGATCAAGAAACACGTCCTGCAAATCCGCCTGTTCGGTGCGCACGTCCCGAATGCTGATCCCCGCCGCCCGCACCGCCGCCAGCACTGCCTCGGCGGGCGTTTCGCTGGCGCGATAGGCGATCACGATCGCCCCGTCCGCGCGCCGCGTCACCTCCAGCCCCGGCCCCTCGGGCAGCGACGCCGCCGGGGCCTCGGGCTGGATGATCATGGTCTTGCCGTCAAGCCGCCCCAAGAGCCGCGCCGTGCTGTCGCGCGCCACCAGCGTGCCCTCGTTGATGATGGCAATTTCATCGCACATTTCCTCGGCCTCCTCCAGATAATGGGTGGTGAGGATGATCGTCATGCCCTCAGCATTGAGCCGCCGGATATTCTCCCACAGCATCTGGCGCAGCTCGATATCCACGCCCGCCGTCGGCTCGTCGAGCACAAGGATATGCGGATGATGCACCAGCGCCTTGGCCAGCAGGAGCCTGCGCCGCATCCCCCCCGAGAGCGTGCGCGCATAGGCCCCGGCCTTGTCCTCCAGCCCCACCAGCCGCAAGATTTCGTCGCTGCGCCGCTGCCGCTTCGGCACACCGTAAAGCCCGGCCTGCACCTCCAGCGCCTCGCGCGGGGAAAAGAACGGATCGAGGTTCAATTCCTGCGGCATGACGCCGATGGAGGCGCGGCTCTGGCGCGGGTTGCGGTCCTGGTCGAAGCCCCAGATCGTGACCTGTCCGGCGGTTTTCACCACCAGCCCGGCCAAGATGTTGATGAGCGTCGATTTCCCCGCGCCGTTGGGCCCCAGAAGGCCGAACACCGCGCCTTGCGGGATATCCAGATCGACGCCCTTCAGCGCGCGCTTCTCCGGCCCATGCCGCCCGCCCGCATAGGTCTTGACCAGCCCCTGTATTTCGATGGCGTTCCCGGCCATGCCGCTCTTGCCCCCTGCCTGAAGTTCAACCATAGTCCGACCTAATCCAACCCTGTGCAAAAGGAAATGTTCCGATGGCAACCCAGGCCCCCGAAATCCGCTATGTCGACAGCTATCGCGTGGCCTGTGACGGCGGCGAGGGCGCGCTTGGCCATCCCCGCGTCTGGCTCCAGATCCCGCGAGATGTGGGCTTTGTGGAATGCCCCTATTGCGATGCGAAACTCATCCATCGCGATTTCGAGGGCAAGGTCTGAGCCGACGGCACCGCGCCCGTTGCGGGTGTCGGAGATTGAGTATTTATGGCAAGATGAAGCCTGATCGGGGGGGCGAGGGATGTCATTCGGCAAAGGCTGTCACCTGCACCTGATCGACGGCTCGTCCTTCATCTTTCGTGCCTATCACGCGCTGCCACCGCTCACGCGTAAATCCGACGGGTTGCCGGTAGGGGCGGTCGCGGGGTTTTGCAACATGCTGCAACGCTATGTGGAGGGCAATAACGGCTCTGACGCGCCCACCCATGTGGCCGTGATCTTCGACAAGGGCAGCCATACGTTCCGCAACGATCTTTACCCCGACTACAAGGCCAACCGCGAGGCCATGCCCGAGGATCTGCGCCCGCAGATCCCGCTCACGCGCGAGGCCACCCGCGCCTTCAACATCGCCTGCGAGGAAATCGAGGGCTATGAGGCCGATGACATCATCGCCACGCTGGCCTGCAAGGCGCGCGCTCTGGGCGGGCGCGTCACGATCATTTCCTCCGACAAGGACCTGATGCAGCTTGTCGGCGGCGGGGTCGAGATGCTCGACGCGATGAAGAACCGCCGCATCGACGCGGACGGCGTGCGCGAGAAATTCGGCGTAGACCCCGCGCGCGTGGTCGATGTGCAGGCGCTGGCGGGCGACAGCGTCGACAACATCCCCGGCGCGCCCGGCATAGGCATCAAGACGGCGGCCCTTCTCATCAACGAATTCGGCACGCTGGAAGAACTCCTCGACCGCGCCGGGGAAATCAAACAGGCCAAGCGCCGCGAGACGCTGATGACGATGCGCGACCAGATCGAGCTGTCCAAGCGTCTGGTGCAGCTCGACTGCAACACGCCGCTCGATTTCACGCTCGACGATCTGGAGGTGCGCGACCCCGACCCCGACACGTTGCTCGGGTTTCTGGCGCAGATGGAATTCCGCACGCTCTCGAAACGCATCGCCGAGGCGCTGGGGCGCGAGGCCCCGAACATCCCCGACGCCCCCCGGCAGAACCCGGCGCAGACCACGACGCAAGAGCCACAGGCCGCCCCCGACTGGCCCGCAATCGCGCCGGAAACCTACGCGCATGTCAGCGACATGGATACGCTGAACACCTGGATCGCCAAGATCCGCGCGCAAGGCTTTGTTGCCATCGACACCGAAACCACCTCGCTCAACGAGATGCAGGCCGATCTGGTGGGCATTTCGCTGGCCACCGCCCCCGGCACCGCCTGCTATATCCCGCTGGCGCACAAGGGCGGGGCGGCGGATGATCTTTTCGGCTCGGACGCGCTGGCCGAGGGGCAATTGCCCTTGGCCGAGGTGCTCGCCGCGCTCAGGCCCGTCCTTGAGGATGATGCGATCCTGAAAATCGGCCAGAACATGAAATACGACGCCAAGATACTGGCGGGCTACGGCATTGCCATCGCGCCCATCGACGACACGATGCTGATGTCCTACGCGCTGCACGCGGGCAAGCATGGCCACGGCATGGATACGCTCTCGGACCGCTATCTCACCCACACGCCGATCCCGATCAAATCGCTGCTGGGCTCGGGCAAATCCGCGATCACCTTTGACCGCGTGCCGGTGGCCGATGCCGTGCCCTATGCCGCCGAGGATGCCGATATCACTTTGCGGCTGTGGCATATCTTCAAGCCGCAATTGCACCGCGCCCGCGTCACCACCGTCTACGAAACATTGGAGCGGCCGCTCGTGCCGGTGCTGGCAGAGATGGAGCGCGCGGGCATTCTGGTGGACCGCGCCACGCTGCGTGCCATGTCGGGCAAGTTTGCGCAGAAGATGGCGGCGCTCGAGGCGGAAATTTACGAACTGGCGGGGCGCAGCTTCAATATCGGCTCGCCCAAGCAGTTGGGCGAGATCCTGTTTGACGAGATGGGCCTTGACGGCGGCAAGAAGGGCAAGACCGGGGCCTATGCAACCGGGGCCGATGTGCTGGAGGATCTGGCGACCGAGCACGACCTGCCCGCCCGCGTGCTTGACTGGCGGCAGCTTTCCAAGCTCAAATCCACCTATACCGACGCGCTTCAGGATCATATCGACCCGGATACGGGGCGCGTGCACACGTCCTATCTGCAAACCGGGGCCAGCACGGGGCGGTTTTCCTCGTCCGATCCCAATCTGCAAAATATCCCCGTGCGCAGCGAGGAGGGCCGCCGCATCCGCGAGGCATTCGTCGCAGCACCGGGCCACCGCCTTGTCTCGCTCGATTATTCCCAGATCGAATTGCGCATCCTTGCGCATGTGGCAGGGATCGACGCGCTGAAACAGGCGTTTCGCGATGGCCACGACATCCACGCCATGACCGCATCAGAGATGTTCGGCGTGCCGATGGACGAGATGACGCCCGATGTGCGCCGCCGCGCCAAGGCAATCAATTTCGGCGTGATCTACGGCATTTCGGGCTTTGGCCTTGCGCGCAACCTGCGCATCCCGAGGGGCGAGGCGCAGGGCTTCATCGACCGCTATTTCGAGCGCTTCCCCGGTATCAAGGACTACATGGACGCCACTGTTGACTTCGCCAGGGAACACGGTTTCGTCCAGACCCTGTTCGGGCGGAAAATCCACACGCCTGAGATTTCCGCCCGTGGTCCGCGTGCCGGGTTCGCCCGCCGCGCGGCGATCAACGCGCCGATTCAGGGCAGCGCCGCCGACATCATCCGCCGCGCCATGATCCGGATACCGCAGGCCATCGCGGACATGCCCGCGAAGATGCTGTTGCAGGTGCATGACGAATTGATCTTCGAGGTCGAGGAAGGCGCGGTTCAGCGCCTCATCGACACCGCCCGCGAGGTGATGCAGGGGGCCGCCCTCCCGGCGGTGCATCTCGACGTGCCGCTGGTGGTGGATGCCGGGCAAGGCGCGAACTGGGCCGAGGCGCATTAGCGCATCCCGCTCAAACATGCGGAATCAATAGGTTAAAGCATTTCGCGCGAATGCGAATGAACGTAGCACGCCCTACTGTGGCAGGTCATGGATATGAACAGCCGGGCAAACCGCTCTTGCCATGTCACGCAGATGGGCGTGGTGGGTCAGGTAGATCACCTGACCGGCCTCGCTCATCCCTGCCAGAAGCCCAAAGGCCTCGGCGGCGCGGTCATCGTCAAAACTCTCCATGATGTCATCGGCAACAAACGGCACCGGGCCGTTGTTGCGGGTAAACTCGCCATATCCGGCAATGCGCAACGCGAGGTAGAGTTGCGCCCTCGCACCGTCTGAAAGCTGGTCGGCGTGCCTGGAGCCACCTTCGGCGGCCAGCGCCACCAGCCTTTCGCGGGCACCGTCGGGCTGTGCGGCCAAGCCCGAATAGCCATTTCGCGACATGATGCGAAACGCCTCGGAGGCCCGTTCCAGCATCCCGCTGCGATGCGTATCGCGATAGCGTCTGAGGGCGGCGTCGACGGCAAGCAGGCCAAGGCGCTGGCGCAGGTAACGCCGGGCCCCCTCCTCCATCTCCAGAAGCAGGGTCTGGCGCTGTTCTTCGAGCCGAGCCACCGCCCCGTCACCGCCCACGGCCTCCACGGCCTCCTCGGCCTTGCGAAAGGTGTCTTGTGCGGCTTCCTGGGTTGCGCGCAACGTCTCGATATCATCGCGCAGGCGCTCTGCCCGCGCAGAAAGCGCGTCGGCATCCACCCCCCGAAGCGCGGCGCAGGCCTCTTCAACCGTGGTGCTGCGCATCCGGGTGCAGATATCCTCGGCGATGTCGCGCCGCGCCGCACGCAATTTTGACACTTCACCGGCGCGTGCCAGCGCGTCGCGCGCGTCCACCCAGTTGGACACCCCGAAATGGCGGGCAAATTCGGCCGTGCGCCGGTGGTGAATGGTCGCCTGCTCTTCGACCTCGCTCAGGGTCTCGCGGGCGCGCGCCAGGCGTTTTGCGATCTCGGCGCGCTGCGCCTCCCGGCTTTCTGCCTGCTTCAGACGTGTGGTGAGGGCGCGCCACAGATCGGATACCGGACCGTCAGCGGCCAGCCCGAGCCGCTCTGCCAGCGCTCTGACCGCCTGCGCGAAGGTCTCGAGATTGGTTTGCATGGTCTTGGTGCGGTGGCGCAGGTCGGCGACCTCCCGGTGATGCTCGCGCAGGCGCTCAAGCTCTTCGAGGATCGCGCGCATCTCGGCAACACCTGGCGATGCGCCGGCCATCCAGGTATCGGCGCAGGCGGCCTCCCACGCGCGCTGCCAGTCGGCCTGCGCCTGCGTGGCGCTGCGCATCTCCGCCTCGCGGCGCGCGAGATCCTGCCGCGACTGTGCCACGGCCTCTTGCAAGGCCTCGATCCGGGTTGCACGATCCAGCAGGGATTGCGCGGTCTCAAGCGCCAGTGCCAGCCCGGTCTGCCCCGGCATCTCGTGGCCCGTCCGGGCCAGGGCGGCCAGCAGATCGGCCCTTGCCCGGTTAGCGCGCCGCTGGCACGCGGCCTGTTCGGCCAGGGCGCGCTCATGCGTCCGCACCGCCTTGCGCGCGGTATCCAGACGATCCAGCCACGCGCGCAAGGCGGGCACCTCCATATCCGCAGGAAGTGCGCGGGACACAGAGGCCACGGTCGCGGCAAGATCCTGCGCAAGCGCGTCACAGCGTGATCTTGCGCGGGCCAGATGCTCGCGGGCCTTTTCAATCTGCCTTTCGGCTTCGGCGATATCGCGATCCGCACCGGCCACCTTCTCGGCATGGGCGCGCTGTTGCCCGAGCGTGGCGGTCACCTGATCGTCAACGCGCAAGGCCTTCTCAAACCTGTCCGCCGTCTCTTCTGTCAGGGCGGCCCGGTGGCGCGACCATTCGGCCTCTCGCCTCGAGCGGATGCGCGCGGCCTCCTCGAGCGTCACCACGGTCGTGGCACCGATCGCATCCCGTTTTGCCTGCGCCTGTTGCAAGGCGAGATCAAGCTGGGTCAGCCGGTCTTGCGCCTGTTCGGCCTCCCTGCCCGCCTTGGCACGATCCGCCTCGAGCCGCTCCAGCGTGGCGCGGTCAGGCACCGCCAGATCGGCCAGCGCTGCGGCATCGCCCGACCACGGGGCCAAGGCCGCCAGCGCGAGGCGCACATCTGCCGCGGTCTCATCGGCCCTGGCTTGCGCGCGATCACATGCGCCGGTCGGATCGTCGCGGCGAATGCCCTGCACAAGACCGTCAAGCCCGCCAAGCTCGGTTGCATTGCCGCCGGCCTCGCCCAAGCGTCGCGTCGCGCGGTGCAGGGCGGCGCGGGCATCGTCCTCCTCCCGTCGCGCGGCGTCGCGGGCCGTCTCCAGGCCCGAATGCCGCTCGATCAGATCCCGGATGCGGCCAAGGGTGCGCGCCTGCGGCAAGAGCGTGGCCGGGTCTGCCCCGTCCTGCCCCAGCCGCGACAGGCTTTCGTGCATCGCTTGCGTGCTGGAGCCGAGATCGCCACGGCGTCGGGGCAAATCCTTGACCGCTTCGTCATGCGCCGATTTCAGGCCCTCGACCTCGGTCATCTCCTCGCGCAGATCCAGAATATCGCGATCCGGAACACAGGCTTGCAACTCGGCATCCAGCCCTGCCACGGTGTTTTTCGCGGTCTCCAGCCGGGTCGTGATGGCCGCCTCTGCCCGGTCGAGTTCGGGAAGTTCGGCAAGCCACCCCTCGGGCGGTTCCGGCAACGCGTCATGATCGGCGATCTGCGCGTCCAGCCGTTCCAGCCGCGGCAAGAGCGGGATCGCGGCGATCAGGCGGTCGGTCTCGATCACGGCGGCCTGCGCCGAGTCCACCGCCGCGCGCGCCTCATGCCATGCAGCGCGCGCCCGCTCACGCTCCCCCGACAGGCGGGCATAATCGGCGGCGGCGGTGTCCAGCGCCTTGATTTGCCTGCCCAGATCGTCAAACGCGGCCCCGAGATCGCGCAGCGCCCCCTTGCGGCCACTCCTGTTCAGAAAGGCCTCGGGTTGGGCGCGCAGCGCGTCAAGTTGCAGCGTCAGATCGGTCAACCCGGCGCTGGCCTGAAACAGAAGCTCTCCCAGATCGCCCTTGCTGGCGAGGATGCTTTCGCCACCCTCGATCAGGGTGTGGCGGTTCAGCGAGAACATCGCCGCGTAGGACGCCCGGTCCAGCCCGCGCAGGCCACCATGCAGCAGCGCCTCGCCCACCGGCGCGCCGCTTGCATCAAGCAACGAGGCGTCGCGTTTCTTGACCCGGATCAGATCATGGGTTCGCCCGTCGATCTCCAGCGTGGCCCCAAGCTGCATGGCCTGATAGGAATGGAGAAAGGCCATTGAGCTTTGCACGGGGATCTGGAACAGAAAATCCAGCCAGCCTTCGAGCAAGGTGGATTTCCCGGCCTCGTTGGGCCCGTAGATCACGTGCAGATCGGGGCCACCCGGTGCAGGGGGCGGAAAGGCAAGGCTCACATCGGTGAACTTGCCATAACGGGTAAGGTCGAGCCGGTTGAGCCGCATCCCCTAACCTTCTTCGAGATGCGCCAGCACTTCAAGCGCACCTTGCTGCATCGCCTCGGTGATCGCGGCTGCTGTCTGCTCCTCGCTATCGCCCAGAAACCCCCGCAATTCGCGCGGCAGATTCTTGAGCAGACGATCCACCTCTTTCATGACCTCCGGGGCATCCGGCGGAAGGCTGGCCTGCCGGATGATCTGCGCCAGCTCCGCCACCGCCCCGCCCCTCGCGGCGATGGCCCCCGCATCGAGTGCGAGTTCCAGCTTGTCGATCCACAGCGTGCCGATCTGCTCTGCAACGGTCTGCGCCTCGGCGTGCAGCACATCAATATCCCGCGCCACCCTCCAGGCCAGTGCCGTTGCCCCGCGCAGCACGGGCCGCACGATCAGATGCTCGCCCGCGTGGTCGCGCCGCGCCGCGCGCAGGGTGTGCCCCAACGCCTCGACAAGCTCGGGCCAGTCGGACAGGGGACCGCAGTCAACCGCAAGCCGTTCGAACTGCGCCACAGCAACGGGCCGTTCCTCAAGGCGGACCGCCCCGTCATCGCCCACGGATACCAGCGTGACCGATTTGTCCCCCGCCTCGCCAATGTCGCGCCCCTGCGGAATGCCCGGCATGACCACGGTCGTGGTGCCGCGATAGGCGGCGCGCTGATGGATATGCCCCAGCGCCCAGTAATCGAACCCGGTGGCCTGAAGATCCGCCAGCGCGCAGGGCGCATATGGGTCATGCCCCGGCGCGCCCCCAAGCGAAGTATGCAGCATCCCGATATTGAACGCGCCGCGCAGCGGGGGCTGAAACCGGTCGAGCAGGCTCTGGGAGGCGTGCGGATCACGAAACGAAATGCCATGCACGGCAACCGCGTGACCGCGCCATGTGGTCTCGACCACATGGGCCGCCGCGGGAAACACCGTCACATTCTCCGGCAGGGTAAGCTCGCGGGTGATCTTTGCGGCGGCATCGTGATTGCCGCGGATCACGAATGCCGGGATACCGGCCGCCGCCAAACGCCCCATCTCCTGGGCAAGAAACCGCGCCGTCTTCATCGAGGTCTGGCCACCATCGTAAAGATCGCCCGCGATCAGCAGCGCCTGCACATCTTCGGCAAGGCACAGATCTACGATCCGCGCGAATGCGGCGCGGGTCGCATTGCCGACAAGCTCGGCAAGCCCTTCATCGCGCAGGGCCAGCGATTTCAGGGGAGAATCGAGGTGAATATCCGCCGTGTGAACGAATTTGAATGCCACATAGACCCCATGTTTCCAGCGAACCCCATGGCAGAGCTTGCGATTGCGGTGCTGCCACCGTCAAGAAGGAAATATCGCGATCGCCGCATCGCGACGGCCGCCGCCCAGACGCAGCGCATGAATGACAAAGCCCGGTATCGCCCCTCCCCTCGCCGCCACATTTCCGGCGGTGCGCGCAAAAAGCAAGGTGGACGCGTCCCCGGCCCCGTCCTACCCTGCGCCGGTGATCCGAATCCGAAAGGCCCGCCGCATGTCACGCCCCCCCGCTACCGGCTATCAGGTTCTCGCACGGAAATACCGCCCCGAGACCTTTGCCGATCTCGTGGGGCAGGACGCCATGGTGCGCACGCTGAAAAACGCGTTTCAGGCCGACCGCATCGCGCAGGCCTTCATCATGACCGGCATCCGCGGCACCGGCAAGACGACCACCGCGCGCATCATCGCCAAGGGCATGAACTGCATCGGCCCCGATGGCACGGGCGGCCCGACGACCGAGCCTTGCGGACAATGCGAGCATTGCGTGGCGATCATGGAGGGCCGCCATGTCGATGTGATGGAGATGGACGCCGCCTCGCGCACCGGGGTGGGCGACATCCGCGAAATCATCGAGAGCGTGCATTACCGCGCCGCCTCGGCCCGCTACAAGATCTACATCATCGACGAGGTGCACATGCTCAGCACCTCGGCCTTCAACGCGCTTCTGAAAACGTTGGAGGAGCCGCCCGCGCATGTGAAATTCATCTTCGCCACAACCGAAATCCGCAAGGTGCCTGTCACGGTGCTGTCGCGCTGTCAGCGGTTTGATCTGCGCCGGATCGAGCCGGAGGTGATGATCGCCCTCTTGCAGCGCATCGCCGCGGCCGAGGGCGCGGCGATCACCGACGAGGCGCTCGCGCTCATCACCCGCGCGGCCGAAGGCTCGGCGCGCGATGCCACCTCGCTTCTGGATCAGGCGATTTCCCATGGTGCCGGAGAGACGACCGCCGAGCAGGTCCGCGCCATGCTGGGGCTGGCGGATCGTGGCCGCGTGCTCGATCTCTTCGACATGATCCTGCGCGGCGACGCGGGCCGCGCGCTGTCAGAGCTTGGCGCGCAATATGCCGAAGGGGCCGATCCGCTCGCCGTGCTGCGCGATCTGGCCGAGATCACCCATTGGGTGAGCGTGGTCAAGATCACCCCCGACGCCGCCAACGATCCCACAATCGGCCCCGACGAGCGCGCGCGCGGCCTTGCCATGGCGGGGGCGCTGCCGATGCGCGTGCTCACCCGCATGTGGCAGATGCTCCTCAAGGCGCTCGACGAGGTGGCCGAGGCCCCCAACGCCATGATGGCCGCCGAAATGGCGGTGATCCGCCTGACCCATGTGGCCGACCTGCCCACGCCCGAAGATCTGGTGCGCCGCCTGTCGGATGGCCCGCCGCCCGCACCGGGGGGCGGCAACGGCCCGCGCCCGCAAACGCAGAGCGGCGCGGGCCAGGGCACGGTACCCCCGCCCCGCGCGCCCCAGGCCGCACCAAGGGGGCCGGGCATCAGCGGCGGCGGGCAGATGACGGCGCGCGCCCCCGAAACGCAGGACGCGCTCGCGCCCTATCCCGATTTCGAGCATGTCCTCGATCTCATTCGCGCCAAGCGCGACGCAAGGCTGCTGATCGAGGTAGAGAGCTGCCTGCGCCTTGCCGCCTACCGTCCGGGCCGGATCGAGTTCACGCCCACCCCCGACGCCCCCGCCGATCTGGCTGCGCGATTGGGCGGCGCGCTGCAACGCTGGACGGGCGCGCGCTGGACGGTGAGCCTTGTCAACTCCGCCACCGCCGCCACCGTCCGCGAAGCACGCAGCGCCGCAGAGGATGCGCGCACCGCCGAGGCGCGCGAGCACCCGCTGGTGCGCGCCGTGTTCGCCACCTTCCCCAAGGCGCGCATCACCGGCATCCGCACGGCAGAGGACATCACCTCTGATGCAAGCCACGATGCGCTGCCCGAGGTCGAGGACGAATGGGATCCGTTCGAGGAATGATCGCCCATCACCTCTGGCCCGCCATGCTCGGCCTGCTGCTGCCCGTCCCCGCCCTTGCCGGGGGGGCCTGCGCCAGCCTGCGCCCAGGCTGGAACGCGGGCGCGCAGGCCAGCGGCTGGACCGAAATGGTGCATTATTTCTCCTCCCTCCCGGCGCTGGCCCTGATCCTCGCCACAGCCTTGGTGATCCGCTTTCGCAGCCAATGGGGCGGGCTGATCGTGACGGTGCTGTGGTCGCTTCTGGTGTTCCTCGTCGTGCGCGACCGCTTTGGCGACGACCCTGCCGGCCTGCGGCAATCGGCATCCGCCGAGGGCTGCCTGGGCTCGCCCACCTTGTTCATCGCCGCCGTCGCTGCAATATGTATCGCAACGATCCTCTATACCGCCCCCAACGGGCGACAGACCTCAAGATAGGAGACAGAGATGTTCAAGGGTTTGGGCCAGATGGGCGACATGGCCAAGATGATGAAGGCCGCGCAGGAAATGCAAAAGAAGATGGCCGCGCTCCAGGAAGAGATGCACACGATCATGGTCGAGGGCGAAAGCGGCGCGGGGCTGGTCAAGGCCACCTGCACCGCCAAGGGAGAGCTGAAATCGCTCGACATCGACCCCTCGATCTTCAACGCCGACGACAAGGAAGTGGTCGAAGACCTGATCCTCGCCGCGATCAAGGACGCGCAGTCCAAGGCCGGGGCGCGCGCACAAGAGGAAATGGGCAAGATCACCGAAAGCATGGGCCTGCCCAGGGACATGAAGCTGCCGTTCTGACCCGCGCTTCATCTTGCCCGAAATACTCCCGCCGACGGCGCAACCCGGCAGAACGGATCAGCGATTGAGCAGCACCCGCGATATTGACGCCCTCATCAACATGATGGCGCGGCTTCCGGGCCTCGGGCCGCGCTCGGCACGGCGCGCGGTGCTGCACATGATCCGCAAGCGCGCGCTGCTTCTTTCGCCGCTCGCCGAGCTGATGCAGACCGTCGCCGCCACCGCCCGCGAATGCCGCATCTGCGGCAATATCGGCACAACCGATATCTGCGACATATGCGCCGCCCCCAAGCGTGCCAATGGCCAGATCTGCGTGGTCGAGGACGTGGCCGATCTCTGGGCGATGGAACGGGGCGGGGCGTTTCGCGGGCGCTATCATGTGCTGGGCGGCACGCTCTCGGCGCTCGATCAGATTGGCCCCGAAACCCTGCGAATCCCGCAGCTTGTGACCCGCGTGGCCGAGGAAGAGACGGTCGAGGTGATCCTCGCTCTGGGCACCACGCTCGACGGC
The DNA here is from genome assembly GCA_002421985.1 of Roseovarius sp. UBA6217. GTDB lineage: Bacteria > Pseudomonadota > Alphaproteobacteria > Rhodobacterales > Rhodobacteraceae > Roseovarius. The sequence goes on from DISF01000037.1 coordinate 48,165, forward strand.
CAGACCACCGCCCATTACATCGCCGATCAACTTCTGGGCAAGGTTATCCTCACTTCTCTGGCACAAGGTGTTCCCATCGGCGGCGAGTTGGATTATCTCGACGACGGAACCATCAGCGCGGCACTGGCCGCACGAAAACCGCTCTGAAACCAACCCGTCGGCACCCCCTCTAGCCGCCCGCCACCCGATAGGCCGCCATGACCCCGCTGGCACTCGCCATAAGCTATCTTTTGCCGCTCAACCTCGTCACCTTCGGGTTGTTCTGGTGGGACAAGCAATGCGCCATCCACCGGCGCTGGCGCGTGCCCGAGAGCACGCTCTTGACGCTGTGCCTCGTGGGCGGTGCATTCGGGGCCAAGACCGGACAGGGCGTGTTCCGTCACAAGACCCGCAAAGAGCCGTTCCGCACCTCGCTCAACGCGATCATGGTGCTGCACCTGGGTTTTCTGTCTGCGCTGGTTCTGCCCGATTTCCGTGCCTCCATCATGGCGCTGCTCAGCGATGCTTCGGCGGCGCTTTTCCGCTGACCGGGGAAAGGGCCGCGCGCTCAGCGCGCCTCTTGCTCGAGATGCAGCTTCATCTCGATCAGCACCTGCTGCAATTGGGTCGTCTCGCGCAACAGCCGCCTGGCCTCGTTGACCGAGATCGTTCCATCCTCGATGCTGGTCTGATACTCGGCCATCAGCATTGCGAATCGTTGCGACAGCGCGATCACATCGCTGTTGACCGATGCCTTTTCGCCGGTATTGCGCAGGCTCTCGGTCAGGGTCAGGTGTATGCCCTTGAGTTCGGCCAGCGCCGAGGTGACATGCGGATAGCTCGCCGCCTGTTCCAGCGCGGCCACGGTATCCACCGGCGTGAACACGCCCCACCCGGTGATCGCGGGCTGTATCATGGTCCTGTCCTCCGGTTTCCCGCCAGATCACCGCAGCCGTGCGACAAGGTCAAGCGCAACGTCATGTGCTGACCCCTTGCCCGGTTTCTTCCTGGCAAAAATACCCCGATCCCGCCCGCGCCGGTCAGCCCACCGGGTTTGGCAGCGGCTCGCCCGCGAAGAACGCGCGCAGGTTCTCCACCGCCATCAGCCCCATCGCCTCGCGCACCTCGCGCGCCGCCGTGCCCAGATGCGGCAGCAGCGTGACGTTTTCCATCTTGCGCAGCGCCGCGGGCACCTCCGGCTCGCGCGCGTAGACATCAAGCCCCGCCCCCGCGATCCGTCCCTCGCGCAGCGCGTCGACAAGCGCCGCCTCGTCCACCACGTCGCCGCGCGCGATGTTTATCAGATGCGCGCCGGGCCGCATCGCCGCCAGCACCTGCGGTCCGATCAGGCCCCGCGTCGCGTCCCCGCCCGGCACCGCCAGCACAAGGAAATCCACCTGCCCCGCCAGCGCGGCAAGGCTCTCCACCTGACGCGCCGGAAAATCCACCGCCTTTGCCGAGCGGTTGTGATAGAGCACCGCCATGCCGAACCCGTAGTGACAGCGCCGCGCGATCGCCTGCCCGATACGCCCCATGCCGACGATGCCCACGGTCTTGCCCGAAACATGCAGCCCCAGCATCTGCGTCGGGTTCCACCCCGTCCAGCGCCCTGCGCGCAGCATCCGCTCGCCCTCGCCCGCGCGCCGCGCGCTCATCAGCATCAGCATCAGCGCGATATCGGCGGTGGCATCCGTCACGGTGCCGGGCGTGTTGGTCACGGCGATGCCCGCGCCACGGGCGGCGGCCACGTCGATATGGTTATAGCCCACCCCGAAATTGGCAAGGATACGGCAGCGGCAGCCCGCGGCGTCCGCAAACACCTCGGCGGCGAACATGTCGCCCAGGGTCGGCAGGATACCATCGTAAAGCGCCAGCGCGCCCTTCATCTGCCCCGAATTCAGGGGCGTGTTGTCCTCGCGCATCTCGACCTCGAAATGCGCCTCGGCCTCGGCGATCACGCGCGCGGGCATGGGCCGCGTGATGAGGATCCGCCTCAATGCAGCCGTCCGCCCAAGGGCACGTCAAGATCGGGGCCAATCAGGACGATCCCGCCCTGCGCATCGCTTACCCCAAGCACCAGCACCTCCGAGACGAATTTGCCGATCTGGCGCGCCGGGAAATTCACCACCGCCAGCACCTGCCGCCCGATCAGGGCCTCGGGCGTGTAATGCGCGGTGATCTGCGCGCTCGATTTTTTCTCGCCGATCTCGGGGCCAAAATCGAGCCACAGCTTGATCGCGGGCTTGCGCGCCTCCGGGTAGGGCTCGGCGCGGATCACGCGGCCCACGCGGATATCGACCTTGAGAAAATCGTCAAACGTGATCTCAGCCATTGCGCAACTCGCGCGAGCGCTCAGTGGCGGCAGCCACCGTGCGCGCCATCAGCGGCGGCAGGCCCGTGCCCTCATCCATCAGCACCATGAGCCCCGCCTGCGTGGTGCCACCCGGGCTTGTCACGTTCTCGCGCAGCGTGGCGGGCGTCTCGCCTGCGGCCTCGGCCAGCGCGCCAGCCCCCGCCACCGTCGCCTGCGCCAATTGCATCGCCAGCGCCGGGGCCAGCCCCTGCGCCTCGCCCGCGCGCGCCATGCATTCGATCATGTGGAACACATAGGCCGGGCCAGAGCCCGAGAGGCCGGTGACCGCGTCCATCTGATCCTCGCTGTCCAGCCGGACCACCTTCCCCACGGCGCGCAACAGCGCCTCCGCCTGATCGAGATGCGCGGGCGTGGCGTGGCCATTGCCGATGATCGCGGTGATCCCGCGCCCGATCGCGGCGGGTGTGTTGGGCATGGCCCGCACAATGGGCGTGCGCGCGCCCAGCATTTCCTCATAGGTGGCGATGGCGGTTCCGGCGGCAACCGAAACGAAGAGCGTCGCGCCATTGCCATAGCCTTTGAGCGTGGGCAGTGCCGCCCCCATCATCTGCGGCTTGACAGCCACGATCACGATCCCCGGCGCGGCGGGCAGGTCGGCGTTGACATGCACGCCCGCGCCCTCGAGCCACGCCGCCGGATGCGGATCGACCACATGCACCGCGCCCGCCTCCAACCCGGCATCGAGCCAGCCCCGCAGCATCGCGCCACCCATCTTGCCGCAGCCCAGAAGCACAAGGCCGCGCCCGGCGGTATCCTGCATGGTCATGAACCCCTCCCGCGCCTGTTGTCGCGGGTCAGAGGTTTACGCCCGACCGTAGGCCTCTGCAATGGCGACCTGCATCGCGGCGCGCGGGGATGTATCGCCCCAGATCGCCAGTTGGAAGGCCGGGTAATAGCGCTCTGCCGCCGTCACCGCCGCGCCCAGAATCGTGTCGATCTGCTCGGGTGTTGCCCCCGACGCGCCCGCCATCACGAGGCCATAGCGCCACACCATCAATTTCTGCTCGCCCCACCAGGTGAACGCGCCCGACCAGCACTGATCGTTGACGAGGTTGAGCACCTCGTAAAGCACAGGCAGGCGATCCTCGGGCGGCTCCATCTCGAAGGTGCAGACCATGCGCAGCGTCTCGTCATGCCCCGACCATGCGAGCGTGATCGCATAGGTGCGCCACTGACCCTCGATCGCCATCGCGATCTGATCGTCGCCGATGCGGTCGAATTCCCAATCGTGGTTCTCGGCGATATGCTCGACAAGGTCGATCGGATGAAGATCCGCGCTCAGATCGTGCTCGGAAAGTGCCATGACGCCGCCTCATATGCTATAGCGCGGGGGTGGCCCTGCACCCCAAACGCTAGGTGCCTGCTCTACGAGCGGAGGTGTATCCGACCGCCCATACAAGATATGGTGCGGGCTTATTCATGGGCTGTAAAGCAATTTGTTGGGGGTAACTGCAATAAGTTGTGGTGCGTGGGCCAGGTGCCTCAAGATGCACGGTGCCGCCTATGCCCTTGCCCGGTGCCACGATAGGCCCTAAAGCGCAGGCCATGACCGATGCGCCCGACGATATCCACCCGCTGTTTCACGGGGCCCCGAAAAGCGGCGAGTTTCGCAAGCTGCGCAAGCGCATCGTGCGCAATGTGCGCGAGGCGGTGGAGCAATACGGCATGATCGAGCCGGGCGCGCGATGGCTGGTCTGCCTCTCGGGCGGCAAGGACAGCTACACGCTTCTCGCGGTGCTGTACGAATTGCAATGGCGCGGCCTCTTGCCGGTCGATCTTCTGGCCTGCAATCTCGATCAGGGGCAACCCGGTTTCCCGGCCACGGTGCTGCCCGAGTTCCTCGCCCGCATGGGTGTGCCGCACCGGATCGAGTATCAGGACACCTATTCCATCGTCATGGACAAGGTGCCGCAGGGGCGCACCTATTGCGCGCTGTGTTCCCGGTTGCGCAGGGGAAATCTCTATCGCATCGCCCGCGAGGAGGGGTGCTCGGCGGTGGTGCTCGGCCATCATCGCGACGACATTCTGGAAACCTTTTTCATGAACCTCTTTCATGGCAGCAGGCTCGCCACCATGCCGCCCAAGCTGGTGAACGAGGAGGGCGATCTTTTTGTCTACCGGCCCCTCGCCCATGTCGCCGAGGCCGATTGCGACCGCTTCGCGCGCGCGATGAATTATCCGATCATCCCCTGCGATCTCTGCGGGTCGCAGGACGGGCTGCAACGACAGCAGGTCAAGCGCCTGCTCGACGGGTGGGAGGCCAACCATCCGGGGCGGCGACAAAAGATGTTCCGCGCGCTGATGAACACGCGGCCCTCGCATCTGCTCGATCCCGCGCTGTTCGATTTCGCCGGGTTGCGGCGCGACTCGATAAAATCTGCGGTAAAAGAGCCGGGGATGCCAATACTCCGTTAACCGCACGCGCCTAGGCTGCTTTCAGAGATGACGGAGGCGGCCATGCATCAGGCACAACATGCCCTGCGAAGCGTGATCGCGGCCCTGCGCGGGCCGCAACTGGCGCTGCTCGCGCTGGCACTCGGGCTGGCGCTGCTCTGGTTTGGTCCGGCGGCGCTCGCGCTCGGGCTGCCGTTTACGCTGATGCTGCTGCCGCGCTGGGCCGGTCCGGGCAACGGGGCGCGCTCGCGCACCACCGCCACCGGCCAGATGACGGAAATGGCCACCGCCCTCGATCAGCGGCTGCGCGCCGCGCGCCGCGCGAATCACCCTGTGCTCTGCATAACGCTTGTGATCCGGGGCCTCGACGGGGTGGGGGCCACGCTTGGCGATCGGGTGCTGACCACCTGCCTCGACCGGCTGTCGCATGGCCTGCGGCGAGAGGATGCGCTCTACGATCTGGGGGCCGGGCACCTTGGCGTGATCCCCGATGGGTCGCGCGGCCTCGATGATACCAGCGCCCGGCGTCTCGCGGCGCGGCTTCAGGCCCATGCCACGGCGGCGCTCGCAGGTATCCGAGGAGCCGAGGCGCTCAGCATCACGACCGGTCTCTGCCTTGATGCACAGCCCGGCACCCGCAATGCGCGGGCCATGATCGCCGCGGCCCTTGCCGCCGCCGCCATCGGCAATGATCCGGGCGCCGACAGCGGCCTCGACGTCACCGCCATACCGGCGCGCCCTCCACCCGCCGAAAGGGGCTGAGCGCCCCGGCACCGCGGCGGACAACACCCTGCCAACTGCGAACACATCCCCGCCAAGCGCACACAGTCCCCGCCCAACCCCGGAATCCGCTTGACCTTTGGGGCCTCACTCTGTTGAACCCCCCAAGGCAGAAACATGACGGACAGGTCCCGGCGATGGACGATCAGAACAAGAACCTCATTCTCGCGACGGCGCTCAGCTTTCTCGTGATCCTCGTCTGGTTCGTGATGTTCCCCCCGCCAGAGCCCGCGCCCTCTGATCCCAACGCGCCGGTGGCCGAAACACAGGCCGATGGCCTGATTGCCCCGACCCCGAGCGCCGACCCGGCCACCTCGGCACTTGTCCCCGGCACCGCCAGCACCGAGACAGCGGCCGCATCGGAGGCTGCCGCCGACGTGCCGCGCATCACCATCGACACACCAAGCCTCACCGGCTCGATCTCGCTCAAGGGCGGGCGCATCGACGAGTTGTCGCTCAAGAATTACCGCGAAACCATCGACCCGGACTCCCCGATCGTCCGCCTGCTCTCGCCGGTGGGAAGCGAGACACCCTATTACGCGCTTCACGGCTGGGCCCCCGGTAGTGGCCTGACCGCCGATCTGGTGCCGGGGCCGAACACGCTCTGGAGGGTCGAGGGCGGCACCACGCTCACCCCCGGCACCCCTGTCACGCTGGCCTGGGACAATGGCGCGGGCCTCACCTTCCGCCGCGAGATATCCATCGACGAGGATTACATGTTCTCGCTGCGCCAATCGGTCGAGAACCGCACCGACGCGACGGTCAGCCTCGCGCCCTACGGCATCATCGCCCGCCACGGGCTGCCCCCCGACCTGAAGAATTTCTTCATCCTTCACGAGGGCCTTATCGGCATGGCCGACGGCACCCTGGCAGAGATCGACTATGACGATGTCGAGGACTACCCGTTCAACCCCCGCGAAGGCGCCCCCGCCAAGGTCACGCAAGTGGCCGAGGGCGGATGGCTCGGCTTTACCGATCATTACTGGATGACCACGCTCATCCCCGCCCCCGGCACGCCGTTCAAGGCGGTCACCAAATACGACCCGCAGCGCGGCATATACCAGACCGAGACCGTGCAGCAGACCCGCCAGCTTGCCCCCGGCGAGACGATCACCGCCGAGAGCCGCCTGTTTGCCGGCGCCAAGGAATGGGCCACCATCCGCCGCTACCAGGACGAGGAAGGCGTCGACCGCTTCGTCGATTCGATCGACTGGGGCTGGTTCTTCTTCCTGACCAAGCCGATTTTCGCGGCGCTGCACTGGTTCAACCTGATGATCGGCAACATGGGATGGGCGATCATCGCGCTCACGCTCGCGATCAAGGCGCTGGTGCTGCCGCTGGCCTACAAATCCTACGTCTCGATGGCCAAGATGAAAGAACTCCAGCCCGAGATGGAGAAGATCAAGGAGATCGCCGGCGACGATCGACAGAAACTCCAGCAGGAGATGATGGCGCTCTACAAGAAGGAAAAGGTCAACCCGGCGGCGGGCTGTCTGCCGATCCTGCTGCAAATCCCGATCTTCTTTTCGCTCTACAAGGTGATCTTCGTCACGCTGGAATTGCGCCATGCCCCGTGGATCGGCTGGATCCGCGACCTCTCGGCGCCCGATCCCTCGTCGCTCTACAACCTCTGGGGCTTACTGCCCTGGGCCGCACCCGAGCCCGGCTCGATCCTCGCGCTGATCTTCATCGGCATATTGCCGCTCTGCCTCGGCGTGTCGATGTGGCTGCAACAAAAGCTCAACCCGTCGCCCACCGATCCCACGCAAAAGATGATCTTTGCCTGGATGCCCTGGGTGTTCATGTTCATGCTGGGCAGTTTCGCGTCGGGCCTCGTGCTCTACTGGATCGCCAACAACATGATCACCTTTACCCAGCAATATGCGATCATGCGCAGCCACGGGCACAAGCCCGACGTGTTCGGCAACATCATGTCGAGCTTCAAACGTGGCGACAAATCCGCCCCGGAGAAAAAGAAATGACGCCTGCGCCCCGCGTCAGGCCCCGGTAGGCCCGCCATGCAGCTTGCCTTTCCCGAAGCCCCCGCCCCCGACGCCGCCGCGTCCGAGGCCGGGCGCAGGCTCTTTGCCGGGCCGGTCGAGTTTCTCAAGGGGGTGGTCGCCATGTCCGGCCTGCCCCCCGCCGACCGCACCGAGCTTTGTTTCGCGGGGCGCTCCAACGTGGGCAAATCCTCGCTCATCAACGCGCTCACCGGGCGCAAGGCGCTGGCGCGCGCCTCGAACACGCCGGGCCGCACGCAGGAAATCAATTTCTTTACCCTCGGTGACAGCCATTATCTCGTCGATCTGCCCGGCTATGGCTTTGCCAACGCGCCGATCGAGGTGGTTCGCAAATGGCAGGCCCTGCTCAAGACCTATCTTTCGGGCCGCGCCAACCTGCGCCGCGCCTTCGTGCTGGTCGATGCCCGCCACGGGATCAAGCCGGTGGACGAGGAAATCATGGCCCTGCTCGACCGCGCCGCGGTGCCGTTCCAATGCGTGCTGACCAAGACCGACAAGATCGGGGCGGGGGCCCGCGACAGCGTGCTCGCACAGGTCCGAGCGCGCCTCGCGCCGCACCCGGCAGCCTATCCGGAACTGATCCTCACCTCCTCGGAAAAGGGCGAGGGACTGGCCACGCTGCGCGCCACCATCGCGGCGCTCGGCCAAGAGGGGTAAGGCGCGCTTGCACGCCCCCTCAAGCCCCCTCACACAGGCTGCGCGCCGTTGATCTCGATCTCGGCCCCCCGCGACAGCATATCATGCGGATCTCGCCCGGCGCGATAGTGTTGACCCGCCAGCCCTCGGCGTTGAGCCGGCGCACAGTGGCGCGGCCGATCCCCCGGCTTGCGCCGGTCAATAGCAGGGTGCGTGTCGCGGTCATGGTGCTCTCCCCCGAGCCTCACGCGCATATCCTGACCCGAACGCGCCCGTGATCAACGGCCCTTGGCACGTCGTCGCACAGCGGCTAACAAGTGAAGACGCGTGACCCCGGAGACAGCAATGAAGGCCAGAGCCATGAACCGCGACTGGATCGCCACCGCCCGCACCCTCTCGGAGGCGCTGCCCTATCTGCAACGCTACACCGGGGCCATCGTCGTCATAAAGCTGGGCGGCCACGCGATGGGCAGCGCGCAGGCGATGGCCGAATTTGCGCGCGACGTGGTGCTGATGCGGCAGGTCGGCGTCAACCCGGTGATCGTCCACGGCGGCGGGCCGATGATAAACGAGATGCTGGCGCGGCTCGATATCCGCTCCGATTTCAAGGGCGGCAAGCGCGTCACCGATGCCGCCACGATGGAGGTGGTGGAGATGGTGCTCTCGGGCACCGTCAACAAGCGCATCGTTTCCGCGATCAACGGACAGGGCGGGCGCGCTGTGGGGCTTTCGGGCAAGGATGCCGGGCTCATCACCTGCACGCCGGCCAGCGCCGATCTCGGCCTCGTGGGAGAGCCGTCCGAGATTGATCCCGGCATCCTGCACACGCTCTTTGACGCGGGCGTGATTCCCGTCATCGCGCCGCTTGGCGCGGGGCCTGAGGGCGAGACCTACAATATCAACGGCGATACCGCCGCCGGGGCCATCGCCGCCGCGCTGCGCGCCGACCGGCTCTTGTTGCTCACCGATACCAATGGCGTGCTCGATGCCGAGGGCCGGGTGGTGACCGAATTGACGCCCGAACAAATCCGCATCCTCACCCGCGAGGGCGTGATCGCGGGCGGCATGATCCCCAAGACCGAAACCGCGCTTGCGGCCATCGCGGGCGGGGTGCGGGCGGTGGTCATCCTCGACGGGCGCGCGCCCAACGCCACGCTGCTGGAGCTGTTCACCGAGCACGGCGCCGGCTCGCTCATCCGCGGCAACGCAGGCCCTTTGACGAAACGCACACCGGCCTGAGCCCTGGCCATGAGCACCCCACCCGCGCTTGACGAGATTGCCAGCAGGGCCGGGGGCCATCACCTCGCCCCCTTGGGCGCGCTGCATCTCGACAAGGGCGAGGTGCCGGGCTATGCAAGCCTCGTCCTGCTCGGCCCGCAAGAGCCGGGCTACTGGGGGCATTTCACGCAGACACCCGAATACCGTGACGGCGCGCGCGACCCGATGAACCGCTGGTCTGCCCGCGTGATCGGCGCGCTGGCCGATGCGCTCGGCCCACGGGGCTATGACGTGCCCGCCTGCAAGGCCGATCTCGACCGCCCCGGCAAAGACTGCCGCGCGCGCGGCTGCGCGGTGCGGCGCGCCTGCCCGATCAGCCAGAGCCATGGCCGGACAGAGGCGCAATCGGCCTTCCACATGGGATATTTCGGATGAAGCGCCTCATCCTGATGCGCCACGCCAAATCCGACTGGGGCGATCCGGGCACGCCCGATCACGCCCGCCCGCTCAACAAGCGCGGCCGCCGCGCGGCAACGGCGCTGGGCCACTGGCTGCGCGCGCAGGGCCACCTGCCCGACGAGATCCTCTGCTCCACCGCCGCGCGCGCGCAAGAAACCCTCGCGTGCCTCGCCCTGTCGCGCGCGCCCACCCTGCTCGACAGCCTCTACCTGGCAGAGCCGCCCGCGATGCGCGCCGCCCTGCGCGAGGCCCGCGGCGACACGGTGCTGATGATCGGCCACAACCCCGGCATCGCCTATTTCGCGGCCTCGCTCGTGGCCGTGCCGCCCGATCACGACCGCTTCGACGACTACCCCACCGGGGCCACGCTCGTCACCGAATTCAACATCGCGGCCTGGCCCGAGTTGCAAGAGCGCACCGGTCGCGTGATCGCGTTCATCCTCCCCCGCGCGCTCCCCGGTACCCGCGCCTGACGGCAAAGGGCGGCCCACCGGACCGCCCTTCATCTTGCCCCAAATACTCCGGGGGAGTCGCGCCTCGCGCGACGGGGGCAGCGCCCCCCCTTCTTCGATCAATGCCCGAGAATCTGGCTCAGGAACAGCTTGGTGCGCTCGCTCTGCGGGTTGTTGAAGAACTCTTCCGGCTCGTTCTGCTCCACGATCTGGCCCTGATCCATAAAGATCACCCGGTTCGCCACCTTGCGCGCGAATCCCATCTCGTGGGTGACGCAGAGCATGGTCATGCCTTCCTCTGCCAGCTCGATCATCGTGTCGAGCACCTCCGAGATCATCTCGGGGTCAAGCGCCGATGTCGGCTCGTCGAAAAGCATGATCCGCGGCTTCATGCACAGGCTGCGGGCGATCGCCACGCGCTGCTGCTGCCCGCCCGAAAGCTGGCCGGGATATTTGTCGGCCTGTTCGGGGATCTTCACCTTGGTGAGGAAATGCATGGCGATTTCCTCGGCCTCGCGCTTGGGCGTCTTGCGCACCCAGATGGGCGCGAGGGTGCAGTTTTCGAGGATCGTCAGATGCGGGAACAGGTTGAAATGCTGGAACACCATCCCGACCTCCGAGCGGATCCGGTCGATGTTCTTGATGTCATTCGACAACACCGTGCCATCCACCGTGATCTTGCCCTTCTGATGCTCCTCCAGCGCGTTGATGCAGCGGATGAGCGTCGATTTCCCCGAACCGGATGGCCCCGCGATCACGATCCGCTCGCCCCGATACACCGTCAGGTCGATATCGCGCAGCACGTGGAACGCGCCATACCATTTGTTCATCTTTACGATCTCGATGGCAACCTCGTCGGAAACCTTCATTTGTGTTTCAGCGGCCATTGTCCCTGACCCTCCTCTTACCGATGATCGGTCTGAAGCTGACGCTCCAGCCATTGCGAATATTGCGAGATACCGTAACAGGTGATGAAGAACAGCAGCGCGGCAAAGCCGAACAGCTCCCAATAGACGCCATTCCATTCCGTCGAGGCGAGGATCGGGCCACGGATCATGCCGACGATATCGAACATCGAAATGACCGAGACGAGCGTGGTATCCTTGAACAGCCCCACCGCCACGTTGACAATGCCGGGGATCGAGATCCTGAGCGCCTGCGGCAGGATGACCAACTGCATCGACTGCGCGTAATCGAGGCCCAGGCTGTCGGCAGCCTCGTATTGCCCGCGTGGCAGCGCCGCAAGGCCGCCCCGGATCACCTCGGCGATATAGGCCGAGGCGAACATGGTAATCATGATGATGACCCGCAGGATCAGATCAAACGTCGTGCCCGGCGGCAGGAAATAGGCCAGAACCACATTGGCCACGAACAGCAGCGTGATAAGCGGCACACCGCGGATGAACTCGATGAACGCCACGCAGATCCACTTGACGATCGGCATCGACGATTGCCGCCCAAGCGCCAGCAGAATGCCGAAGGGCAGCGACAGCGACACGCAGATCACGCCCAGCATCAGGTTTATCATGAACCCGCCCATATCGCGCGACGCCACCGGCTCCAACGCCATGACCCCCGACAGGCCCGCGGTCACGGCCCCCGCAGCCCACCAGAACACCATCGCTGCGACAATCCCGGCAATCACCGCGACGCCGGCGCTCGCGGTCATGGTGCGACGATAGACAAAGGCACCGAACAGCACCCCCAGAAGCGCCACCACCGGCACCACGATCGAGCCACCCCAGATCAGCCAATAGGCGATGAACGGGTAAAGCCCGGTCAACACCAGAAGCCCGCGCGGCGTATACTTGATGAACAGCACCGGTGCGATGGCCACGAACAAGAGCACAAAGGCGAGCGTCGGCCGCCAGTAAAGCCTGGAAGGATATTGGAACCCGAACAAGAGCTGGTTCCACCGCTCGGTCAGCACCGCGAAACAGGCCCCGGTGCGCCCGTCGAGCATCTCGCGGCAGGCCGAGAGGCTGGGGCTGTCCCAGACCCCGTTGAAGAACCACGGTGCGGCCGCCATCGCGATGGTCAGAACCACATAGGCCGAAACCACCGTCAGAATGCCATTCGGAATCGACGAAAAAAGGTTCTCGCGCAGCCACTTGATGGCCCCTGTCTCGGTCACCGGCGGCGGTGCCTCTGGCAGCATGTGCTTGCGGTGAAAGGCAATGTTATCGTGTGACATGGCTCACCGCTCCTTCAGCGCAATGGATTGGTTATAGACATTCATCACCGCCGATATGGCGAGGCTGATGGTGAGATAGAATATCATCAGCAACAGCACGCATTCGATGGCGCGCCCGGTCTGGTTCAGGGTAATACCGCCCAGCGTGCCGGTCACGTCCATATAGCCCACGGCAATCGCCAGCGACGAGTTCTTGGTGAGGTTGAGATATTGCGAAATGAGCGGCGGGATGATGACCCGCAGCGCCTGCGGCAGGATCACGAGCTTCATGATCCGGTTGGGCCGCATCCCCAGCGACGCCGCCGCCTCGGTCTGGCCCTTGCTCACCGCCTGAATGCCTGCCCGCACGTTCTCGGCGATGAAGGCCCCGGTATAGATCGCCAGCGCGAACCACAGCGCGATCAGCGAGCCACGAATATGCAGACCACCACTGAAGTTGAACCCCTTGAGCGCCGGGTAATCGAGGCTGATCGGCTGTCCCATCACGAAATACACGAGGATCGAGGGCAAGAACAGGATCACCAGCGAGGGCCAGCCCATCGGCAGGAGCTTGCCGGTGTCGTAAAGCAGCCTGGTCGCGTAGCGGCGGTAATAGATCACCCCGATGATCGAGGCGAGGAAGGTCAGCACCACCACCAGCGATCCCGCCCCCCAGATCGGCGCGGGTGTATAGACGCCGCGATTGGTAAAGGCGAAGGCATCGAACACCATCGAGGCGGTCGCGTTATCACCCCGGAACGCGTTCGGCGGCGGCATCACCGCCGACATGATGGTAAAGATGATGAGGATCCAGATCAGCACCGGCACGTTGCGGAACGCCTCGACATAACCCGCCATCAGCTTGCGCACCAGCCAGTTGGGCGAGAGCCGCAGCACCCCGGCGACCACCCCGAGAATGGTCGCGGTAAGGCAGCCAAGAAAGGCGACGATCAGCGTGTTGAGCACCCCAACGACCGCGGCCCGCAAATGGCTCGACTGGCTGTCATACTCGATCAGGCGCTGGTTGATGTCATAGCCCGATGGCTCGGCCAGGAACCGGAAAGAGATGTTCTGCCCCTGATCGGCAAGGTTCGTCACCAGGTTCGCACCCAGATAGGCCATGAGCGCGGCCAGCAGGATCAACGCGATGAATTGGAACGTGTAGGAGCGATACCGCGTGTCGTAAATCAACTGCGACAGCCGGAACGACGCCTTCGGAGGGTCGGTCATCGTCGTCATCTGTATTTCCCTGTGCTTCGACCCGGTTTTTTATCGGCGCTACCGCCGTGGGCCGATTCTTGATTGGCTTGTTTTCGATGATCTCTAGCTGTGAAGGGCGCGGAATGTCCGCGCCCTTCGTCAGTGCCGGGTTTACCGGAACGGCGGCGAGTAGAGCAGGCCGCCATCGGTCCACTGCGCGTTCAGACCGCGCGCAAGACCAATCGGGGTCTTCTCGCCGATGTTCTTCTCGAACACCTCGCCATAGTTGCCCACGGCCGCGATCATCCGCACGGCCCAATCCTTGCCAAGGCCGATCATCTCGCCAAGGTTGCCCTCGGTGCCGAGCAGGCGGTTGACTTCGGGGCTGTCGGTCGGGCCAGAGGCCAGTTCCGCAACATTGGCGCTGGTCACGCCAAGCTCTTCGGCGCTGATGAGCGCATTGAGCGTCCAGCGCACGATATCGCCCCACTCGTTGTCGCCGTGGCGCACCAGCGGCCCGAGCGGCTCTTTCGAGATGATCTCGGGCAGGATGACGTGATCGCCGGGGTTCTCGAAGGCCGCGCGGGTCGAGGCAAGGCCCGATGCGTCGGTCGTGTAGGTGTCACACGCACCGGCCAGGTATTGCTGCTGGCCTTCGGCATTGGTCTCGATCGGCACCGGCTCATAGCTGATGTTGTTCCTGCGGAAGAAATCCGCGAGGTTGAGCTCGGTCGTGGTGCCGGTCTGGATGCAGACCGTCGCGCCGTCGAGTTCCTTGGCAGAGCTTACGCCCAGCGCCTTGGGTGCCATGAAGCCCTGACCGTCATAGTAATTGACACCGACGAAATCGAACTTGAGATCGGTATCGCGCGAGAAGGTCCAGGTGGTGTTGCGCACCAGCAAGTCGACTTCACCCGACGCAAGCGCGGTAAAGCGGGTCTTGGCGGTCGTGGGCACGAATTCCACCGCCGTCGGATCGCCAAGAACAGCGGCAGCCACCGCACGGCACACGGCCACATCAAAGCCTTCCCAGACGCCGTTGGCATCGGGTGCCGCGAACCCGACGAGACCGGTGTTCACGCCGCAATTGAGCTTGCCGCGCGCCTTCACGTCGTCGAGCGTGGCCGCAGCCGCCGCACCGCCGACAAGGCCGGCAACGGTCAGAGCGCCCAGAAATACGGTTTTTTTCATGTTTACCTCTTCCTGATTTCCCGCCCTTTCAAGGGCGGTTCTTTGAGACCCTGCATTGTCGCAGCGCCCGCATGACACTGGATTAGGGGACCACACCCCCGTCAGTGACCGCAAGTTTGTGTGGATTCACCGCGCTGCGTCAAGAGTTTGTTCGGGAAAAGCGGGACAGCCGCGGGCCGCGCCCTGCGGCAATCGCCTGAAATCACCCCTCCGCGCCGGGCCGCGAAAGATCGTGAAAGCGCTTGGCGTTGAGAAAGTCACATTCTTTCCTCTGCGCCACGGCATTTGCCTCGTCATCGCTACCCCATTGCTCGTGCTGCCAGGATTCGTCGATGCGCGAGACCTGCCAAAGCGCATCCGCCGGGGCATGATCGCGCAGCGCGGCAAAGCCGATGACCAGCGATCCGCTGAGCGAGACAAGATCGTGAAACGCGGTCAATGCCCAAATATCAAGCAATCGCACCGCCTCATGCAGCCGCCCGAGCGCGCCCGCATCCTGATCCACATGCATCACACCGCTCGTCGTGCGCAGCCGCGCCGACAGGGCCGATCCGGCCCAATCAAGCAGCGGATCCCACGCTGCCGCCTGCCGCGCGACAAGCTCGGCCGGGCTTTCGGCCCGGTAACACAGCAGATCGCTGCCGCCATATTCGGCCAGCAGCGCGGCCACCGCCTCGCGTTCGCGCGCCACCCGGTCGATGGCGGCATTGGCGGCGCGGGTCATCGGCATTGTGGCGGGGGCAATCACGCCCTCCTGCGCGTCCCACTCGGCGGCAATCTCGCGCGCCAGCGCACGAGTCGGCACCACCAGTTCGGCCTTGGCGGGCGTGCGCACCGCGCGCCCGTCGAGCCGCACGCCAAAGCCGCCCGCGACCGCCTCGGCCTTTGCCGCCGTCCAGAACCGCTTTGCCGCCCATTCGCTCATGCCCGGCACCCCCACTCCTCTGCCGGCCGCAGCGGCCCGCTCATGCAAAATCCTCGAACGGGTCTTCGGGGGCGTCGGAGGCCCGCCACTGAAACAGATCCCATGTCCGCGCCATATGCTCGGGCAGCGGTGCCGTCAGGTGCAGGATCGCCCGCGTCACCGGGTGCTCGATGGTCAGCGACCGCGCGTGCAGATGCAGCTTGCGGCTTACCTCGCCACCAAGCTGCGCGCCCCAGCCATCGCCCATGTTCTCCTGCCCCGAGCCGCCATATTTGCCATCGCCCACGATGGGGTGACCGATCTCGGCCATATGCGCGCGCAGCTGATGCGTGCGCCCCGTCACCGGGACAAGCGCCATCCACGCCACGCGCCCGCCCGCGTTCTCGATCATCGTGTAATCGGTGGTCGCGGCCTTGGCACCCTCGGTGCCCGCCACCTCGCGCGGGTGGATGCACTGCATCTTTTCGCCCTCGCCGCCCGCGCCGTGGCCCGCGGCCTTTATCAGGCCATAACGCACCGTGCCCCGGCGCGGGTTGGGTGCGCCCGCCACGGCGGCCCAGTAGATCTTGCGCGTGTTGCGATGCCGAAACGCCGCCGTCAGCCCCTTGGCGGCCTCGCGCGTGCGCGCCAGCAGCAGCACGCCCGAGGTATCCTTGTCGAGCCGGTGCACGAGGCGCGGCTTGTCCTCCGCACCAAAGCGCAGCGCCTCTGAAAGCCCGTCCACATGCCGCGCCTGCCCGCTTCCGCCCTGCACCGGCAGGCCCGGCGGCTTGTTGAGCGCGATCACATGGTCGTCGCGATAAATCACGCAGGCCCGGATCATCGCGGCATCGGCCTCGCTGATGCGGGGCGTGTCGTATTTCGGCTTGCTCGCGGGATCGGGGATCGGCGGGAGGCGCACGCTCTGGCCCTCTTCGAGCCGCGTCGCCGGTTTCACGCGCCCGCCCTCGACGCGAACCTCGCCCTTGCGGCACATCTTTTCGATCTGCCCCTGGGTGAGGTGCGGAAACTGCCGCCGCATCCAGCGATCAAGCCGCTGATCGCCGTCGCCCGGTGCCACGCTGCGTGTCTCGACCCCGCTCATGGTGCCAGCGCCCGGACCGCCCAGGCCCCCAGCGCCACCGCCCCCAGCGACAGCCCGACCGACAGCCCGACATAGGCCAGCGCCGCGCCCGCAGCGCCGCGCTCCACCAGCATCAGCGCCTCGAGCGAGAAGGTGGAAAACGTGGTGAACCCGCCCAGCACCCCGGTGATCAGGAACGGGTTGAGATGAGCGAACCCGCGCTGAAACGACAGCACCGCCAGCACCCCGATGAGAAACGAGCCGAGCACGTTCACCACCAGCACGCCCAGGGGAAAGCCGGGGCCAGTTACCCGCGCCATGCCCAGCGTCACACAAAGGCGCAGCACCGCGCCCAGCGCGCCGCCCACAGCCACCTGAAAAAGCGTCATCATCATGTGGCGGTGTGTCGCGCGCGGCCGGGGGCTTGTCAAGCGCGGCCCGGCGCGCCGCTTGCGCCGTGACACCGGCGCAATACCGGCGCGATACAGACACCGGGAAACAGCCCCCCACAAAACGACAAACCCCCGAAGCATCTGCCCGGGGGTCGTCTTTGGTGTCGCGATGCAATCGCAGCGTAGCTCAGAGCATACCTTCGCGTTGCGCCTTCTTGCGCGCCAGTTTCCGGGCACGGCGAATCGCTTCGGCCTTCTCGCGCGCTTTCTTCTCGGACGGTTTCTCGAAATGTTGCTTGAGCTTCATTTCGCGGAAAACGCCTTCGCGCTGCAATTTCTTCTTCAGGGCGCGGAGCGCCTGATCGACATTGTTGTCGCGAACACTAACCTGCATGTGGTGTCACCACCTTCCCAAGTTGAAGTTGCAATAAGTTGCAGGAAGTGGCGGTATAGCAAAGCGCCCCGATCTTGTCTAGGCTGCGCGAAAAGGGGAACCCGATGTCCGAAACCGACGTGAAAGCCCGCCTTCTGGACGCTGCCAAACCGCATGTGCCCTTTGACGGCTGGAGCGAGGCGGTGCTGCGCCTTGCCGCCGCGGAGGCCGGGATCGACCGCGCGATGGTCGATGCGGTCTGCCCGCGCGGGGCTGTCGATCTGGCGCTCGCCTATCACGAGGCGGGCGACGCCGCGATGGTGGCGGCGCTGCACGAGGCCGATCTGGACGCGATGCGGTTTCGCGACCGGGTGGGTTTTGCCGTGCGCACGCGGCTGGAGGTGGTGGAGGATCGCGAGCTGGTGCGGCGCGGCATGACGCTTTTCGCGCTGCCGCAATATGGCGCGGACGGCACCCGCGCCCTGTGGCGCACCGCCGACCGGATATGGACCGCGCTCGGCGATTCCTCGCGGGATATCAACTGGTATACCAAGCGCGCCACGCTCTCGGGCGTCTATGGCGCGACGGTGCTTTACTGGCTGGGTGATGACAGCGACGGACAGGCGCGGACATGGGAATTTCTTGATCGCCGGATCGAGGATGTGATGCAGATCGAGAAATTCAAGGCCAGGGCGCGCGAGAACCGGCTTGTGGCAACGCTGATGGCCGGGCCATTGGCGTTTCTGACCCGCATAAAGGCCCCCGAGACCGGGCAGCAGGCAGGGATGCCGGGGCGCTGGCAGGCCCGCAACTGAGGAAAGGCACGACATGAGCACAACCATGACAGCGGTCGAGATCACCGGGCCGGGCGGCCCGGAGGTTCTGCGCGCCACCACCCGCCCGGTGCCCGAACCGGCGGCAGGAGAGGTGCTGATCCGGCTGGCTTTCGCGGGCGTGAACCGGCCCGACGCGTTGCAGCGCGCAGGCAGCTATGCGCCGCCGCCGGGGGCATCAGATCTGCCGGGGCTGGAAGGCGCGGGCGAGATCGTGGCGCTTGGCGAGGGCGTCAGCGGCTGGGCTTTGGGCGACAAGGTCTGCGCGCTCTTGCCCGGCGGCGGCTATGCCGAATATGTGGCCACGCCTGCCGCGCATTGTCTGCCGGTGCCTGCAAACATGGCGCTGCGCGAGGCCGCCTGCCTGCCCGAGACGTTTTTCACCGTCTGGTCCAACGTGTTTCAGCGCGGCGCGCTCAAGAGCGGCGAGCGGTTTCTGGTGCATGGCGGATCAAGCGGCATCGGCACCACGGCGATTCAGCTTGCCCATGCCTTTGGCGCGCGGGTGTTCACCACCGCCGGATCGGCAGAGAAATGCCGCGTGTGCATGGATCTGGGCGCAGAACGCGCGATCAACTACCGCGACGAGGATTTCGTCGAGCTGTTGCGCGCCGAGGGTGGGGCCGACCTGATCCTCGATATGGTGGGCGGCGAGTATCTGCCGCGCAACGTGCGCGCGCTCGCCGATGACGGGCGGCTGGTGCAGATCGCCTTTTTGCAAGGGCCGAAGGTGGAATTGAATTTCGCGCAGGTGATGGTGCGCCGCCTGACGATCACCGGCAGCACGCTGCGCCCGCAAAGCGATCTGGCCAAGGCGCGCATTGCCGAGGGCTTGCGCGCCCATGTCTGGCCGCTGCTGGAGGCGGGCCGTATCGCGCCGGTGATGGATTCCGAATATCCGCTCATCGAGGCGGCGGCGGCCCATGCGCGGATGGAATCGAGCGCGCATATCGGCAAGATCGTCCTCAAGGTGGGCTGACTTGGACACAGTTGCGCTGGCGATCCTCGCGCTTGGCGCGATGAGCCTTGTCCTCGGCGCGGTGGCGATCCGGCGTGATCGCCCGCTCTGCTGGCAGTTCGCCCTGCCCGCCCCGCTGCCTGCGACCGGCGAGGGGCGGTTTGAGACCGTGCTCGATTACCGCCCCGAAACGGGACAGGCCCACGCCCCCGCGATCTTGCCGCGCGATGGCGGCCTGTCGGTGGTCTGGTTCGAGGGTTCTGCCGAGGCGCAGCCCGATGTCGATATCCGGGGTGTTGATCTGATCCGGAACGGTGATGGCTGGCAGGTCTCGGACCCCGCCCCCCGGCTGACCCGCGCGGCGCTGGGCCGCGCGCTGGAGCCGCGGCAACTCGTCGTGACGCTGGGCAATACCGTTGCACATGAGGCCATGCCGGGGCGGTTTTTCGCGACGGTGGTCTCGGTCGGCGGCTGGGCGATGGCGGCGATTGCCGATGTCACGATGTCACCCGCCGGGCCGGTGACGGCCCGCAAGCTCGACCTGTCGCCCATCCTCAACCGCTCGTTCCTCGTGAAATCGCCGATGCTGGCCTATGCCGATGGCAGCCACGCCCTGCCCGCCTATTTCGAGATGGGGCCGACCTTTGGCGCGCTGGTGCGCTTTGACGCCAAGGGCCGCGTGCGCGACAGGCGCTGGATGCGCAGCCGCCGCGCCAAGGTGATCCAGCCGATGATCGTGCCGCTCGATGCGCGGCGCGCGCTGGCCTTCCTGCGCGATTTTGACCGCAGCGGCACGCTCTGGCTTTGCCGCAGCGCGGATGGCGGACAAAGCTGGAGCGCCCCCGAACCCACGAGCCGCCCCAACCCGAGCGCGCCGGTGGCCGCGCTGGCGCTGGGCGACGGGCGGATATTGATGGCCGCCAATGACGATGCCACCGCGCCTGACGCGCTGATCCTGTCGATATCCGGGGATGAGGGCGCAAGCTGGCGCGAGATCCACCGGCTCAGCGGGCCGGGCGCGCTGCGCTATCCGATGCTGCGCCGGGTGGGCGACGCGATTGCACTGGTGCATTCCACCGGCGGCAAGCGCGGGATCGCGGCGCATATCATGAGCGCCTCATGGCTGGCGGCGCGATGAGGGCGGCGGTGGAATGGGCCGGGCTGGCGGTGGTGCTGGGCTGGGCCGGGTTCGCCTTGGCCGGTCTCTGGGCCGGCCCCTTGGGGGCGAGCGCGGCAGGGGCGGCTGTGGCGGCGCTGGTGCTGGCGCGGCGGGGCGGGCTGGTGGTGTCGGGGGCGATGGCGCTCCTGTCACCGGTGGGCGTGATGCTGCCCGCGCTGGCGCTGCGCCACATGGCGGCGGCCTGGGGGCTGCCCGTGGCCCCGTTTGCCACGGCGGAGCTGCTGATATTCCTCGCGGCTTACGGGCTGTTTCTCGCCTCGGCGATGGGGCTGGTGCCGGTCGATCTCTACCGGCTGGGCTATGCCCCCGTGCCGGTCGCCGCGATGGTGCTGGCGGTCTGTGGCTATGGGCTCTGGTCGGGGGCGCTGTTCCTGCCGCTTGTTGCCGTCGCCGGGCAGGCGCTATGGGTCGCGGGCCTTGGCAGCAGCAACTGGTTCGATCATGTGCTCCACGCGATGCTGGTGCCGGTGGTGGTCGTCGCGCTCATCGCGCGGGCGGGATGACCGGTCGCGCCCGCCCGCGATCTGAGTATCTTTGCCAGGAAGAACCCCCTTGGGAGCGGCAATTGCCTCACCGGATCGAGCAATTTCGACAGGCAGAGCGGCGCCTTTTCCGATCCGGCGCGCGCGGGATGTGCGGCAAGCAAAGGCGCCACCGCCAGAGATATCAAGGCGCGCATTCTTGGTCTTTCCTTTTCGGCCCGGTTTGACTATACCGCTCGGGAATTTCCCGACAATGGAAACTCGTCCCGGTCGCGCCGGGACCGCCCTCGCCGGGCATCAGGGAAGACGTGAGTGAAGGAGACTGGCATCATGTCCATGCCGATCATGACCAAGGCCACCGCCGTCTGGCTGGTGGACAACACGACGATCAGCTTCAAGCAGATCGCCGATTTCTGCGGCCTGCACGAATTGGAGGTGCAGGGCATCGCCGACGGGGACGTGGCCGCCGGCGTCAAGGGATTTGATCCGATCACCAACAACCAGTTGACCGCCGAAGAGATCGCGCTTGCGGAAAAAGATCCCTCGCACCGGCTGCGGCTCAAGTTCAACGCCGCCGCGCAGGGCGAGGAAAAGCGGCGCGGGCCGCGTTACACGCCGCTGTCAAAGCGTCAGGACAGGCCCAACGCGATCCTGTGGCTGGTCAAGTTCCACCCCGAACTGGCCGACAGCCAGATCGCGAGACTGGTAGGCACGACAAAGCCCACGATCACCTCGATCCGCGAGCGCACGCATTGGAACATCGCCAACATGGAGCCGGTCGATCCGGTGGCGCTTGGCCTGTGCAAGCAGTCCGAGCTTGACGCCGCCGTGCAGAAGGCCGCCGCCAAGAAGGCCGCCGAAGGCACAGCGATGAGCGACGACGAGCGGCGCAAGCTGTTGAGCACCGAGCAGAGCCTGAGCGGCGATGCCGAGCCGCGCATCCCGACCGCCATCGAGGGGCTGGAGGCGTTCACGCTCTCGGGTGATCCCGACGAGGACGAGGACGGCCGGCGCGGGGCCAATCTTGATGCCGACAGCCTGTTCAACCTGCCCGCGGATAGCGGGGACGGGGACGGGGACGAGGACGACAGCCACTCAAACCCGCGCGCGGCGCGGTCACGGCCGGGCCAACCAGCCCCGCGATGACGCATATCGGCGAGGGGGCGGCGGAGGGCAAAGGTGATCCCTGGCCATGCGCTGCCCGATCGGGCCACGGCGGGCTGACCACGCCGCACGGAATTTTTCCCGAGCAGGCAAATATTTCTTGCGTGACTCAGGGTATGGCCCTAAGTGCGATTCCATAGACGCCAACGCACGCGCCTCTGGCCGGTGGGACATCCACCCGTGTTTACGTAGCGACGGTAACGTCTCCTTTTGGAACTGGTCGGGTGCAAGCCCGGGTCTTGATCGGAGATGACCATGAACGCCTACGTAACCCCCGTCGCGGGCAGCGATGCTGTTTTCGCGCACTCCCCCCTCGTCGATTTCATCCGCGCCAACGCGTTCGACCGCCCGACGCTGGTCGTATCGCGTGACATCGTGGCGCAGAATTACCGCGCGCTGAAATCCGGCCTTGGCCGCGCCGATATCCATTATGCCGTCAAGGCCAACCCGGCGCGCGAGGTGATCGAGGTGCTGATCGCCGAGGGCTGCCGGTTCGATGCCGCCTCGCGCGGCGAGATCGAGCTTTGCCTCGGGCTTGGGGCGAAACCCGCGCATATCTCGTTCGGCAACACCGTGAAACGCGCCAGCGACATCGGTTTTGCCCATGCTGCCGGGATCACGCTTTTCGCCGCCGATAGCGAGATGGAGCTTGAAAAGATCGCCCTCAACGCGCCCGGCGCGCAGGTCTATATCCGCCTTCTGGTGGGGGCCACGGGGGCGGACTGGCCGCTCAGCCGCAAGTTCGGCTGCGCGCCCGAGCGGGCCGTGGCGCTGATGGATCAGGCCGTCTCGCTCGGCCTGGCACCGGTGGGCCTGTCGTTTCACGTAGGCTCCCAGACGCGCCGCGCCGCCATGTGGCGCGAGACGCTGGACCGTGTGGCGCAGGTCTGGGCCGAGGCACGCGCCGCCGGTCACGCGCTCTCGCTCATCAATATCGGCGGTGGGTTTCCGGCATTTTATGGCGAGGCGATCGCCGCCCCCGAGAGCTATGCCCGCGAGATCATGGCAATGGTCGAGCCGCGCTTTCCCGGCGCGACCCGCATCATGGCGGAGCCGGGGCGCGGCATGGTAGCCGATGCCGGCATGATCGCCGCCGAGGTGCTGCTGGTCAGCCGCAAATCCGAAGATGACCTGTGCCGCTGGGTCTATCTCGATATCGGGCGCTTTTCGGGGCTGGCGGAGACCGAGGGCGAGGCGATCCGCTACCAGTTCCTGACCGAGCGCGAGCACGAGGCAACGGGGCCATGCATCCTTGCCGGGCCGTCCTGCGACAGCGCCGATGTGCTCTACGAGAAGCGCCCCGTGGCCCTGCCGGTGGGCCTGCGCGCGGGCGACCGGATCATCATCCGAAGCTGCGGGGCCTATACGTCGAGCTATTCCTCGGTGGGCTTCAACGGCTTTCCGCCGCTGGATGTTGTGGTGATCTGAGGCATGATCCATCGCAGGGGGCGCCGCCTGCCCCCTGAGATGGCCAACACCCCCGCGCCGCATCAGGGCACCTGGTGTCATATGTCCGGCATTACCTCACCACCATGACCGAGCAATCGGCATGGCGCACCACCCGCGCCGCGTTGGGGCCAAGCAGGAAATCGTGGAAATCGGGCTTGTGCGCGCCGATCACGATGAGCGAGGCCCCATCTGCGCGGGCCACCCGGAGGATTTCCTCGTAGACGTTTCCGGTCACGACAACGTGGCGGATGCTGTCATTGGCCTCGGGGCCGAGTACCTCTGCCACCAGATCATTGAGCCGCCGCCGCGCCTCATGCTCGATCCTGGGGTGATACTCCTTGTTGAAATAGCTGCCCACCATGCTCATCCCGTAATCGGCTCACAGGGCATAGGATGTTGCGATGGACAGACGATACAAGCACCTCAACGGCGAGGAACGTGGCGTAATTTTGGCGGAGCACCGACGCGGGGCGAGGCTGCGGGAGATCGGCGATCTTCTGGGCCGTGCGCCGAGCACGATCGGCCGGGAACTGCGGCGTGGCAGTCTGGGGGGGGAGCCGTCCCAGCCCTATTGCGCGCAGCGTGGCGGTGCCGGATATCGGGCGCGCCGCAAGCGCTGCGGACGGCGGCGCAAGCTTGCCCCCGGCGGCTGGCTGCATGACTTTGTGCGGGGAAAGCTGATCCACAAGCGCTGGTCTCCCGAGCAGATTGCGTGCAAGCTCAAGGTCATGCATCCCGACGATCCGACCCGGCTGATCAGCCACGAGACGATCTATGCCGCGATCTACGCGCAGCCGAAGGGCGGGCTGAAAGCAGAGATGATCGCGGCGCTGCGCCAGCACAAGGCCAGCCGGGGTCTACGGCGCACGACCCTGTCCGGTGGCTCTATCACCCCGGAATCATTACGGATTATCCATCGCCCCGAAGAAATCGAGGGTCGCCTGGTGCCCGGGCACTGGGAGGGCGACCTGATCAAGGGGGCGTTCAACCGCTCGGCGGTAGGCACGGTGGTCGAGCGCAAGACCCGCTATCTCATTCTCAGCAAGATGCGCGGCTGCACCGCCGACGCGGCGCTGGAAGGCTTTACCCGGCAGATGAAACGCCTGCCCGCGGCGCTGCGCAAGAGCATGACCTACGACCGTGGCAGCGAGATGGCCTGCCACCCGGAACTGGCGCGCCGGCTGAAGATCGACATCTGGTTTTGCGACCCGCACGCCCCCTGGCAGCGCGGCAGCAACGAGAACACCAACGGACTGCTGCGCCAGTTCTTCCCCTGCCGATGGATCAGCCTTTCCTCGCCACGGCATACGGCCAACCCCGATCGGCCGATGGACTTGGAAACGCTATGCGCGATTGGTGCGACAAGGCGGGGCTGGCAACGTGTTCGTCGCATGGCCTGCGCAAAGCCTGCGCGCGGCGTCTGGCAGAGGCGGGGGCGTCGGCACACGAAATCATGTCTGTAACTGGCCACAAGACGCTGGCCGAAGTGCAGCGATACACGAAAACCGCGACCCGCGAGGGGCTGGCCGACTCTGCCATGGGAAAGCTGATGGCGCGTCCAAACAGGGAACAAACCGTTGTGAACCTGCCCGAGAGGTTCGCCTCAAATAACCCTCAAGCCATTGAAAAAAAGGGAAAATAACATGGAGGTTGGTAGGCCCGGAGGATTCCACAGCCCATTGATTCAACTCGAAAAAGTGCCGGATACCAACAAAAATACCAACAAAATCTGCGATTTTTACCGGGTTCGTCCGAGTGTTGCGATACCAACACATAGTCGCCGTGTTGGTATCGCGCAACTCACATCAGAAGCCCGAAAGCCGAACCTTGATCGAGGCAACACCGGCCCCGGCCGCTTCCACGGCAACGCCGATCTTGGTATTCCCGGACGCGGTGACGGTTGCCAGCTTGGACGTGCTGTTCCAGTAGATCGCCACGCCCAGGGTGGCAACATCCGCGCCAACCTTGGGCAGTTCCCAGACGCCGGAAGTCGACACGTCGACCGATGCGCCGGAAGCCGCGTCACCTTGGGCAATGCCGATGATTGCGCCCGCGATGACCACGCCGCCCGATGCAACCGCCGCGGGGGCTGGGATGGTCACAGTATCGCCCGCCTGAATGAAGTTCTTCGCCATGTCAGAGACCTTTCGAGGTGTTGAAAGTGATCGAGGTGGACGGGCTGTTGCCGCCCGCCCGCCGAATTTCGGTGTCGAGAGAGGAAAGCGCGGCTGCCAGTTCGGCATGGCTGCGATACCGGACGGACTCGCCGCTGGAGTCCGTCACCATCAGGACACCAGAAAACTTGGCGTCCATCAGGCGTTCGCGCCACTCTTGGAGTTGGGCGAGGGTTGCCATTACGCCCCCGCGTTCCGATACGCGCCCCGGTGATCCGTCGCGCCCGCGCCGAAGTCGAGGGTGACGCGGAATTCCCGGCCCAGCACTTCCCAGCCGTCGCGGCTGGACAGTTGCGGCCCTTGCGCGCTGGACAGGTAGGCATATTCCAGCACGGGGGCGGTGGACGGGTCACCGAACAGATACCAGCCGTTGCCGGTCAGGCGCGGTTCCACCAGCAGCGACAGCTTGCCGCCGAAGGGGTTCACGTCTGCGGTGGTGTTCGGCTGGATCGAGGCCAACAACTTTTCGGCTGCCAGTTCCAGCGACGGGCTGACCAGCAGGAAGCGCGGAACCACGTTCACCGGGGTTTTGCCGTCCTGCATTTTCTGGGTGCGCATCGCCTGCCGGGCTTCATCCAAAGCGAGAATGTCCAGGATAGCCCCAGAGGCAGCAAGGTTGCCGTGATCGGCATGGAACAGCGCCTTGCCGTCGCCCATCGTGACGCCCGCGCCCGCGTTCGCGGTCAACAACGCCAGAAGCTGCGCGGCTTCGGTTTCCGCCGCTGCCTGGCCCATCATTTCGCCCCAGCGGGCAAAGGCCCCCAGATCGTCATTGATGATCGCCTTGCGCGACAGGCTGAAAATGCCGCCGAAGGTTTCGAGGCTGTAGCCTTCCTTGGCTTCGGCCGTGGAAAGCGCCTTGATCTCGCCCGCTTCGGTCACCTTTTCCAGTTTGGTGAAGTTGCCCACCTTGAGCGTGGACAGTGGCCGGAAGTCGGCTGCCGTGCGCTGCCGCGCCAGTTGCTTCACCGGGCTTTCGGCGCGCTTGTAGGCATCGGCCAAGACGCGATTGCCCGCGCCGGTCAGCAGTTCCGGGAAGTCGGAAACCGTGTGCATGGCGCGTTGCAGCAGTTCTTCCCGGCCCATCATCGCCACGCCAACCGTGCCGCTGCGGGACAGGGCATCGCGGGCATAATCGGCAAGGCCCATCTGCATGAAGGGGCGCGCCGCGTCGGTCGGGGCGGTGCCCATCATCCGGGCAGAAAGGGCTTCCACCTGCCGGGCTTGGACTGCGGCCGGGTCATCGCCGGAAGCGCCCACGGTAGCGGTGCGGATCGGCGCGGCCGAACGCTGCGCCATCGCTTCAAAGGCCGCGCTGCGGGCTGCGGTCACATCCGCGCCGGAGTCGATCTGGGAATCTGCCCATGCCGAGTCCAAGCCAGCCGTGGTGGCGATGCTGCGGATTGCGGCGCGGGTTTCGAGGGTTGCCGCGTCGGGCGCGGTGGTCACGTCTTGGGGCAAGGTAGCACTCCTGATAAGGGCTTGGGGGTCTGCGGGAATGGCGACAAGCGAGGCTTCCACCAGTTCCCAGGCGGTGGCGGTTCGGACGCGCTGCCCGGTGGCATCGGAAGAGTCCTGCCACTTGGTCACGCGATAGCCGATGCTGACTCCGGTCACGTCGCCGCGTTCGATTGCGGCAAGGGCTGCGGGGTCGGAAATGCGAAGGGTCGCCACGATCTGCCCGGCTTCAAACCGGACATTCTCCACGCGGCCCTTCACGTCTTGGATTGAGGCTTGCCGATGCGAGTCGAGAACCGGCAGGCGCGGCGCGATGGTCACGGCTGCGGGGGCGATTGAGAGGCGTTCGACATAGCCCACGCGCTTGACCGGCGCGCCAGTGGACAGGACCACGTCGACGGTGCCGTCATCGCGGTTCAGCGTGGCGGGTGCGATGGTCGCAGCCCGCGATTCAAGGATGGTCATTCGTCGCCAGCTTCCTTCTGCGGTTGGGGCGTGGCGGCGCGGGGGTTGGGGGTTTCCCAAGGGGCGGGGTGCAGGGTTACCGGCCTGTCAGATTCATTCGACAGGGCACGAGACCAGCCTTTGCGCCATTGGGTTTTCGGGGTGACGTTCATTCGTCGCCAACGTCCTTTTTCGGTTCGGGCGTGGCGGCGCGGGGGGTGAAGTTCAGTTGCAGCCGGGCTTCGCGTTCCCGATCTGCGGCAATCTCGGCATCAAGGGTTTCAATGTCGAAACCGCGTTCCGCAACCGCCTGGCGGCGCGACATAAGCCCGGCTTCCAAGGCATCGCGGATCGCCGCAACGTCCTTGGCCGGATCAATCCACGGCATCGGCGGGGGATAGTGTTCAGCGGCAAGCCAAAGGGGCGCGGCTGCCTCAAAATCGACTGCGGGCAGATCGCCGCGCAAGATCAGGGCAGAAACCGCCCGTTCCCAGATCGGCCCGCAAAGCTGGGGAATGATCGTGCCGAATTGAATCTGTTCCAGCTTCTGCCGGAATGCCACCATGCCAGCGCGCAAGCTGCCATAATTCGCTTCCCGCAGATCGCCGCTGACCAGATGCGCCGGAACGCCCAAGCCTGCCGCAATGGCGCGGATTTGGTGCGCCACGAATTCGGCCGTTTGCTGCGCCTGTTGCGGGGTTGAAAAGCGAATGTCGAAACCGGAAGGCAGGCGCTGCAAGACGCCCGGTTCAAGGCCACGGGTCAGGATGCCCGACTCGTCGCTGGCATCGAACGGTTCGCCGGTGCCGTTTTGGTCGACAAGGAAGCCCGCGAACATGGCGGCAGTCTTGACGCCAACCGCAAGGGCATCTTCCAGTTGATCGAGTTCCGAGAGGCGCAGAAGAACCGGGGCAAGCCAAGAGACGCCGCGAACCTGCCCGGCCCCAAGCGGGTGCATGAGGTGCAGCATATCTTCGGCGGGAATGCGGATGGTGCCATAGGTCGAGGCGAAAACCTCAGTCGGGCGCGCTTTCAGGACGTGATAGGCCACGCGCTGCCCGGCCGCGTTGAATTCGATCCCCGCCACAACGTAACCGCCGTTCGGCAGGTCGCGCGTATCGGCTTCATCCACCATTTCAGCGGGCAGAAGCCGCAGCCGCAGCCCATTGGCGCGGGTTTCCATGTGCAGGAAGGCTTCCCCGTCGACGATCATCGCCCGGACAGCCGCAGCCTGTATTCCGAATAGATCGGTTCGCCCTTCCGCGTCTGCCCGCTTGGCCCATGTGCCGAAGGCCGCGCCGATGCTGGCACGGCTGCCCGCGTCGGGATGCTGCGAGGCCGGTCTGATGCCAAAGCCCACCAACCCGGAAACCAGCGCCGAAACGCCATTCGCAGCCCACGGGTTATTCGCCACGAAATAGCGCGCCCGACTGCGGATAGGGGCAGAAGCTGCCAGCGTTTCCGGCCCGGTGCGACCGAAGGAAGGCGCAGATGACCAGCGCCGCCCGCCTGCCGCGCCGTCAAAGCGCCGGGTGTTCAGCGGTTCGGCCTTGCGCTTGAACAGATCGAGAATGCCCATGTGTCAGGACTCCAGAAGCGGGCGGATCAGTTCGGACGCCGGAACAACCGAAGTCATCATGTGAGTGCCGCTGAATTGCGTCGACCAGCGGCCATCCGAAACCAGTTCCCGGACGCTGCATTCCCCCAACGAGTCCGAACCGTCTTTGAAGAATGAAGGCGACACGATCCGTTCGCCCTGCATCCCGCGAACAAAGCGGATCAGGATAATCAAGCTTTCCCCGGCTGCGGTGCCATCGGCCATCATTTGAAGCGCGGTGCCCCGCTCATACCGCCTGTTCAGCATGTCGCTGACCAGTGCCAGTTCGGCCGTCGACAGCCCACAATCAAACATCGCCATGAGAAGGCGCGCCCGGATCAGTTCCAGGGCGGGATAGTCGGCAGGCGAGTTGCGGGAACGGCCGCTTTCGCCCTGCAACAGCCCTTTGAACAGGGGGTTGCGCAGGCGGATATGGATTTCATCCGCGTCCCGGCTTTCCAGGGCTGCCAGCCGATCAGCGATTTCAGAAAGGCGCATGGGCCGGACTCCAAGTCTTGTTGCCGTATAGTGTAGCATGGAAATTGGATAGTTGCAAGTCAAAATCCACTATGCTAAACATGGGGCACGTTCGAGTGACATAGACGAATCGGGGCGGGAAACCGGCCCGACAGACTGCAAAGGCTTTCGCGCTGCGGTGTTTCCAGCATCGTTTCTTCGCAGCGCGAATGAGGGTCCGGGTTGACTCCTTCCCCCGGTTTTAGGGCGGCGCTGGCGGGTGCCGCCCTTCCCTTATTGCAGAAGGAGTCTCATATGCGAAAACTGACCAAATCAGAATTGCGCAGCGTTCGGACGCTGGCAAATATTCTCACCGAAAGCGGGCTGTCCTATGAGGGAACCGCCTATATCGTCGGAATGCGGCTAAAATACCTTGGCGCATTTTCGATTTCCAACTTGGAACAGGTTTTCCAGGTTCGGAATTAAAAGCACTTCTGCCGTGAAATGCACGATGAATGAGATGTAGACATAAAATCCCCGCTCATTCATAAGTCGACGCGTTCAAACCGAAAAGGAGTCGCCTTATGCACCTGCAACAATCCACCGGAAGCATGGAAGCTGACCGCCTCATGGTCGACTTCATTTCCAACCCGCGCTTCCCGGAAGCCCTTGCCCGGATCAAGCGCGCCGCAGCCGAAAACGATGATGAATTCTTGGCTGACTTCCTGTTGCGCGCCTATCTGGGGTCGACGCCAAGCGGGGAATGATCGGCGGCAGGGCACAAGCCGGGTTACCTCGGCTTGTGCGTGAAATCAAACCGTAGATCGGATTCGGAAATCCAAGACGGCTGCGGCAGTCGTTCGCTTGCGTCCGGGTCGATAGATTTCAGCCACCAGAAGAATTCAAAGGCTTGTCTTATCCTGAACCCGG
>DISF01000092.1:0-2992 GCA_002421985.1 Roseovarius sp. UBA6217
CATATCGAATGGCAGCAACAGGCCAGGCCCGTGCGCTTCGCCGCCCCGCTCCGGTCCTCTTCCGCCATCGCGCGACCTGCTGGCGTGTCGTGCGGGAATCGCCTAACCTGTGACTGTTTCGCGAGAGGAGACCGGCGCGATGCGCAAGACAGATCTGATCGTTCTGGCCATGCTGCCGCTGGTGCCGCTGGTGCCGCAACCTGCCCCGGCGCAGGTCGCCATCTGCGCCCCAACCGGCGAGATCGTCGCCGCCGCCGTCGAGGCGCGCAAGTCCGGGCAACCCGCCGCCACCGCCATGCAGGAGATCGCCGCCGGGCTGGAGGGCGCGCAGGCGGGGTTTGCACCTGCCGTGCAGCCGCTGGTGGATTGGGTCTATGAATTGCCCGAGACGGACCTGCAAAAGGACGTGGCCGGGGCCTGGGTCACGCAATGCGAGGCGCAATAGGCGCGCCCGCGCGGCTCTGGACAGACGGCCCCCGAGGCCCGATATATAGGCCATGAGCCTGCCCCCCGGATTCCTGGACGAATTGCAGTCGCGCCTGTCGCTCGCCCAGGTCGTGGGCCGCAAGGTGATGTGGGACAATCGCAAATCCAACCCCGCCAAGGGCGATATGTGGGCGCCGTGCCCGTTTCACCAGGAAAAGACCGCCTCGTTTCACGTCGATGACCGCAAGGGATTCTATTATTGCTTCGGCTGTCACGCCAAGGGTGACGCGATCAGCTTTGTGCGCGAGACCGAGAATGTCGATTTCATCGAGGCGGTGAAGATCCTTGCTGCCGAGGCGGGCATGACGGTCCCCGATCGCGACCCGCAGGCGCAGGCAAAGGCCGACCGGCGCGGGCAGTTGACCGAGGTGATGGAACAGGCGGCGCAGTATTTCGGCCTGCACTTGCGCAGCGGGGCCGGGGCTGTGGCGCGCGATTATCTCAGGGGGCGCAGGCTCAGCGAGGAGACGCTGGCGCGGTTCGGGATCGGCTTTGCGCCCGATGGCTGGACGGGGCTTTGGGATCATCTCAGGGCCAAGGGCGTGCCCGCCGATCTGATCCTCGCCTGCGGGCTTGCGCGCGAGAGCACGAAAGGCGGCAAACCCTATGACGTGTTTCGAAACCGCATCATGTTCCCGATCCGCGATGCGCGCGGGCGCTGCATCGCCTTCGGCGGGCGGGCGATGGACCCGAATGACAGTGCCAAATACCTGAACTCGCCCGAGACCGAGCTTTTCGACAAATCCCGCACGCTCTACAACCTCGGCCCCGCGCGCGAGGCGGCGGGCAAGGGCGGCCCGCTGATCGTGGCAGAGGGCTATATGGACGTGATCGCGCTGGTGGCCGCCGGGTTCGAGGCGGCGGTGGCCCCCCTCGGCACGGCGGTGACCGAGCATCAGGTGCAGCTCATGTGGCGTATCTCTGACGAGCCGGTCATCATGCTTGATGGCGACCGCGCCGGGCTGGGCGCGGCCTACCGGCTTGTCGAGCTGGCGCTGCCGCTGCTGGAGGCGGGGCGCTCGCTGCGCTTTGCGCTCATGCCCGAGGGGCAGGATCCCGACGACCTGCTGCGCGCCGAGGGCGCGGGCGCGGTGCAGGCGCGCATCGACGCCGCCCTGCCGCTGGTGCGGCTCTTGTGGCAGCGCGAGACCGAAGGGCGCGATTTCGACACGCCCGAGCGCAAGGCCGCGCTGGAACGCCTGTGCCATGAGAAGACCGCGCTCATCCGCGATCCGGCCTTGCGCGGATATTATGAGCGCGCGTTGAAAGACCTGCGCTGGCAGTTGTTCAACCCGCGCCGCAGCGCGCCCAAACCCGCGCGCGGGGGGGACAACGGCAAATGGCGCGGCAAGGGCAAATGGGCCCCGCCCGAGAGCGCGCGCGCGGTGACGCGCAATTCGGCGCTGGTCGCAGCCGATCCCGCGCAGGCGACCCGGATGCGCGAGGAGGTGATCCTTGCCACGATCCTGTCCTGCCCCGAGGTGGCCGAGGACTTCGAGCCCGAAATCGAGCGGATGCGCTGTGCCGATCCGCGCTGCGCTGGCCTGCGCGCGGCGATCCTGCGCCATGCCGGGGCGGGGGCCGAAACGCTGCGCGCGCAGATCGCGGCGGAGATGGGCGAGGACACCCTTGAAAAGCTCCTGTCGCTGCCCCATGTCGCCATCGCCCCGCCGGTGCGCCATCCGGATGATGCCGAGCGCGCGACGCTCACCCTGCGCGAGGAATTTGCCAAACTGGCGGCGGGCGCGGGGATCGAGGCGGAGTTGCGCGAGGCGGTCGAGGATATTACAGGGCTTGCCGACGAGACGATGACATGGCGGCTACGCGAGGCGGCGGAGGCGCGCAACCGCGCGATTCGCAACCAGCAGGAGGATCGGGCGGAATACGAGCTGGGCGAAAATGGCGCGCGGCTCAAACGCGAGGAACGGGCCGAATTTGCCGCCCTTCTGGCGCGGCTTGGTATGGGCAAACCGCCGGGGGATGAATTTTCGTAAGGAAGACAAGGAAAATACCGGGTAGACGGGTGTGCGAATCACCTTATCGCACTATTGATTCGTACGAACGAATCACCTCCCCGCAATCGCCAAGGAGATGCGCATGGCCGCCAAAGACACCGACGACCAGAAGCCCGAAGAGCAGGAGCAGGAAGTTTCGCTCGACATGTCACAGGCCGCCGTGAAGCGGATGATCACAGCGGCCCGCGAAAAGGGTTTCATCACCTACGACCAGCTCAACCAGGTTCTGCCGCCCGATCAGGTCTCGTCCGAGCAGATCGAGGACGTGATGTCGATGCTCTCGGAGATGGGTATCAACATCATCGAGGAAGAAGAGGCCGAGGAGGACGACGGCAAGACCACCGCAATCGCCGAGATCGGACGGCGCGGCGAGATCACGCTCGGCTCCGGCAAGGAAGAAAAGCTCGACCGCACGGACGACCCGGTGCGCATGTATCTGCGCGAGATGGGTTCTGTCGAGTTGCTCAGTCGCGAGGGCGAGATCGCCATCG
>DISF01000092.1:3028-3190 GCA_002421985.1 Roseovarius sp. UBA6217
GCGACGTGATCGACCTCGAGGCGACGTTCGGCAACCAGCCCGGCGAGGAGGGCGAGGAGCCGGTGGTTGCCGCCAATGTCGGCACGCCGCCCAACGGGGCCTTGCAGGACAGCGGCGAGAGGGCGCAGGAACTCGAACTCGACGCCGACGGCAACCCGCTGC